>NZ_JAACGC010000065.1:0-24196 GCF_029237385.1 Aeromonas sp. 1HA1 | reverse complement strand
GAACAGGGATTGCAGGCTGGAGCTCACTCTGGGAAGGCTGGCAAACACTGCAAAGTAAACTGGACGGCTTTATTGCCGCCAAAGAGATGATGGCTTCGGGGATCAAGATCTGATCAAGAGACAGGTGGTACCCCGTGTGGTACCCCAAGCCAAAAACGACCAAGGGGTTAGCACCATGAAGATGCTAACCCCTTGTTTTATATGGTGCTCCCGACTGGAGTCGAACCAGTGGCCTGTCCCTTAGGAGGGGACCGCTCTATCCTACTGAGCTACGGGAGCCTTGTGGCGGACATTATACAAGAAGCCGCTCCCTTTTAAACCCTTGATTCTTATTCCAATACTGCCAAATCACCGATTTGGATGTTAAATGGCGAATATTTGTTCCGAGTGCTGATGATGGCGCCGTCCTCGAATACCTGTACCACCTCGAACAGGCCGTCTGCCGGGTTGCGCATCATACGTGACTTGCCATAGGGGTCGATGAAGTCGGCGCGGTGCTGGATGCGAAACTGATCCCCGAGCTTGACGCCGTTGCGCCGACCCAGATTGATGTGTGGGCCACGCTCGTTCTGGCCTATCACCCGGGCTGTGACCGGGGCGCAGTTGAGCTGGGCCACCAGATCCTGTACCGCCTCTTGCAACTGATAGTTGACCTCCTGGCCATAGCTGGACTGCCAGAACTGGCCGCCTCTGGTGCCTATCTGATCCCGCTTGCCGAAGGTCCAGTTGGCGCGGCCCTGATACTCCTTGCGACTGAGCAGGCTGCCGCTGATGCCGTCGAACAGGTAGAGCTGCATGCGAAAGTTACGGATGGGGTCTTCGTACCAGCGTGTCAGCTGGCCGCCCTGCGGCTCAATGGAGAGGTCATCTATGCTGCCGAGCACCAGATACTGGCTGTCGGTGATAAGGCTCAGGGCCTTGATCTCCTCAAGGGGGCTGCGATCACCCTGTTGCAGGTGGAGCGGGTCTATGCGCAGATTTTCGTCCAGCCATTGGCGCGCGGCTACCCCTTGCGGCGCGTTGGCTAGGGCCTCGAACATGCGACGGGACAGGCTGACTGGCATGTCGTCGAGGGCACCGTAGCTCGCCTGGTCCGGGTAGCGAAGCCGCAGCCTGACCAGTGTCAAATTCTTGGCGTAGTGCTGGGTCTGGCAGATCTGGCGTTCGGCTTGGATATCGGCCTGTAGCGTGATGTACATGCGGCCGTTGCGCACCTCTTCCCGCTTGAGCCGGTACTGGCGGATGTCGCCGCCGGAACGGATCTGGATCTGTTCGGAGCGAAGGCTGCCGTTCTCCAGACGCTGGGTGCTGGAGACAGCGGCGCCGCTCGCCAGCAGGGCCTGGCGCAGGGCATCGCGGGTGGCTTGCTCGCGGGCATAGACCTCGTCGCCCCCCAGGATGGCGGCACTGCCCTGGGCTTCGATAAGCTCTGCCCGGACCGACAGGCTAGCCAGCAGCAGGGTTAACAGCAGCGGTAATTTCATGACAAACACCTTGAATATGCGGGTCGGGGCTTTCACCCCTGTCGAAGTGATGGCGCCGGCCGATACAGACCACAGAACCGTGCCAGTTGCACAGCACACTGCAAATAATTAGCAAGATCCATGCCTCATTCCCGACTCAAGCTTTGGCCCGCTGAACCGATAACGAATCAGGTGCAGATACAGGAAAGGTATCCATGAACAAACTCATCACGGCGTTGGCCCTCGTGCTGGCGCTGACCAGCTGTGGTTCCGACCCCATCAACCGGAATATAGGTGACCCTCGCCAGGCCATTCATGGGATGGAGCTCAATTGGCTGGTGGCGCGCATGACCGATCAGCTGATGGAGCGCAAGTCGCTCACGACCCTGACCGAGCCGATTGCCGTCGCTTCCTTCGTCGATCTCGATACCCTGCAGGACACCAACTGGATGGGGCAGCAGATCGGGGAAAGTTTTATCCACGAGCTGAACCGGCGTGGGGAAGTCGTGGTGGATTTCAAGATGACCGGCAGCATCAGGGTGACCCCGCAGGGTGACTTCGTGATGAGCCGCAACCATCGGGATCTCGCCCCCCGGCTGCCCATCTCCCGCGTCCTGACCGGTACGTTCAGCCGCAACAGCAATGGGGTCCTGGTCAACGCCCGGATTATCGACATGCGTACCAAGATGGTAGAGACCACGGCCCAGAGCCTGATCCCGCCACAATTTTTGTCCGGTGCCAACAACTCTTTCGGGCGGGCATCGATTAATCGCGGTTTTCTGATCCGTGACAGTCAGGCTAGACCGGGCGGTCATCTGGTCAACCTGACACCTTAAGGAGCGAGTCATGAAGATCTTGTTTGGTTGCCTGTTGGCACTCTTGCTCACCGGTTGCAGTGGTAACCGGGTAGTGGATTACACCCAGGGTGGCAGGCCCGATGATTTTCCGTTGCTCAAGGCGGTGGGGTATGCGGTGATCGACATTCAGCCCGGCCCCTCCCAGTCGGAGAAGATGCTGCAGGCGATCCGCGCTTCCAAGATGGATGCCTATCGCGAGCTGGCTGAACAGCTCAATGGCCAGCAAGTGCGGGGCCAGAGCAGCTACAAGGACCTGACCCAGGTCTCCAACTCGCTGGATGTGTCTGTGGCCGGCATGGTGCGTGGTGCCCGGGTGGTGGCCTCCTATCCCCGAGGCAATACCTATGCCACCGAGATGGAGCTCGATACCCGAGCCCTCTACAACATCAACCAGTTGATGGCCGGTCAGTTCTGACGGCGAGGCAGAAAAACAAAAGGCGAACATGATGTTCGCCTTTTTTGTTGGCAAAAATGGTCAGTTGCCCATGAGTACCGGCGGCACAGTCGTCGGCTTGACGTCTTCGCTCGGGTAGCAGCCCAGCACTTTGATGTAGCGGGTGATCTTGGTCAGCTCCATCAGCGCGGCCTGCATGGCCGGGGTCTGCAGGTTGGCGGACACATCCAGATAGAACATCTCCTCCCAGGGGTTGCCCTGTACCGGTCTGGATTCCAGCTTGGTCATGTTGATCTCGTTGTTGCGCAGCACCAGCAGCGCCTCTACCAGGGAGCCGGGCTTCTGTGAGGTGGACATGATGAGGGTGGTCTTGGCCGGAATTTGTGGCGCCACGTCGATGGGCTTGCGTGCCACTACGATGAAGCGGCTGTAGTTCTCTTTCTGGTTGGCGAGCTGCTCGGCCAGCACGTCCAGTCCGTACAGCTCACCGCCAGCCGCGCTGCCAATTGCCGCCGCTTCCGGGCTTGCCAGCTCCCTGACCTTCATCATGGCGCTGGAGGAGGAGTCGCAGATCTCGTGGCGTGCCCCTTCCAGCTTGCTCAGGTAGTGGGAACACTGCTGGAACACCTGGGGGTGGGCGTAGAAGGTCTTGATGCGGCCAAGCTCGGTTGGTACTGCGGTGAGAATGCAGTGCTCTATGGGGTAGGTCAGCTCACCGACGATGGAGAGGCTGGTGTGCTGCATCACGTCATACACCTCGTTGATGGAGCCCGAGCTGGTGTTCTCTATGGGCAGCACGCCAAAGGCGGCGCGACCCGATTCCACCGTATCCAGCACCTCGCGAAAGTTCTGGCAGTTCACCTCTATCACCTGATCCTTGTAGCGGGCCAGATACTTGCGGGCGGCCAGGCTAGAGTAGGAACCGCGGGGCCCCAGATAGGCGACGCTGGTCATGGGTTCCTGCTGTTCCGGGTTGAGCAGGCTCTGCAAATAGGCCTGCTGGGAGAGCACGGAATCTTCGATGATGGTGTGATAGATGCGGGTGATGTAGTGAGCATCCAGCCCCAGCAGTCGGCCCTGCTGGATCAGGGCGACCAGCAGGTCCTGCTCGCGCTGGGTGTCGCGGATGGGACGTGGATTGGCCTGCTTGGCACGGGCAACCTCTATGCTGAGGGTCTTGCGCTTGGCCAGCAGGGCAAGCAGCTCCTGATCCAACCGGGTGATGTCTTGTCTGATCTCGTCGAGCGTAGCCATGGTGGTTCCCTATCCAAATAATCGAGTGTGGTAGCTGCAAAAAAAAGCCTCCGCTAGGGGAGGCTCGATTCGTCTTTGCTTTCTGTTCATGCGACGACAGGGCCTTCCCTCATGTGGGCCGGATAAACGAGAAAGCAAAGAAGAATGGTGCGTGCATGGGTCTTGTCCTGAAAATATCGTCATAACCATTAAGGGATTTGGGCGTGGGATGCAAGTAAAACTTGCCCGTGGGAGGCGAACGGGGCAGGGTATTTGCGTGTGCCGACGGGGCCATTCAAGCGTCATGTTGCGGCGGTTGGCTCAGCAGCAGAGGTATCATGAGGAGGTAACAATGGCGATTATTTTTGATCTGGGACGGGTGGTGGTGAGCTGGGATCCGGTGGGCATAGTGAGCTCGGTGCGAGGGCCGGACGATGCTGAGGCGCTGGCGGAGCGGCTGTTCAACCACCCGGACTGGCTGGAGGTGGACCGGGGCACGCTGTCGCTGCACACCATGGCCCGTCAGGCGCAGGAGCGCACCGGCTTGCCTGCGGCACAGAATCTTGCCATTTTGCAGGCGGTGCCCGCATCGCTCTTGCCGGATCCCGCTATGCTGACCCTGATAGCCGAGTTGCATGGCGCAGGCCATACGCTCTATGCGCTCTCCAACATGGGTCATGCCAGCATCGACTGGCTGGAGCAGCAGCCGTTCTGGCGCTTCTTCAGCGGCAAGGTGGTGTCGGCGCGGGTGCGGATGATGAAACCGGAGCCGGATATTTATCGCTATCTGCTGGTGTCGTTTGACCTGAAGGCCGACGAGTGCCTGTTTATCGATGACAGCCCCGCCAACGTGGCCGCCGCGCAGGCGCTGGGGATCGGGGGGCTGGTGTTTACCGATGCGCCCAGCTGCCGTCAGCAGCTGCTATCGCTGGGCTATCTGCCCGGTTGAGTCAACAGTCAGGAATGCTCAAGGAGACGTTATGGAGCATGGCCGGTTTCGCAATTGGTTGAGTCACTATCCGGATGCCGGCTTGCTGATCGCCTGCCTGGATGGCAGCGGTTACCAGCTCTGTGTCGAGGTCGACGGCGAGATGCTGTGTCTCACCGACAGCGAGGGGGGCAGGCTGACGTTTGGCTCCCTGGAGCAGGCGGAGGGCTTTTTGCGGGCGCATCAGGTGCATCAGGCGAAACTGCGAATTTATGATGCGCAACAGGATGAAAATGAAGGGAATTGGCAGGAGATGATCATTAAATTCTGATTTCCCCTTCTCTTTTAAGGGTTTATTCAGGATTGTTACGGCACAATGGCGGCCAATTTATCATCCGGTGTTGTCATTATGGATGCCAATATAGTTGTGCTGAATCGAGGATACGATCAGACCTTTCAGGCCAGGGAGCAGCTGCTTGTCGAGACCCTGGCCAGCTACGGCGAACTGGTGGTCTCCTTCTCTGGCCGACTGGAATCCTGCTACAGCATGGATTTGTGCCGTGCCAGCGGGGTTCGGGTCAGGGCCGTCACCCTGGACAGCCCGACCCGCAGCCGCAAGGAGGTGGCGCGGGCCAAACGCTACTGTCAGCGCTATGACATAGAGCAGAGGATCATCAAGACCGACGAGATGATTTTCTGCGATCACCTGCGTCACCTCAACGAGGTGATCGACCCGGTACGCTACATCTGTCATCTCACCGCGCGGGAAACCGACTGGAGTCATCTGCCCATGCTGCTGCCCGCCCCGGTCGAGGAGTTGCAGGAGTATTTGCGCCGCTTCGGTAGCCTGCCGGCCAACACCCTCTGGCTGTTTGCCAAGCAAGGTATGACCCACAGGGACGTTCGTTACGGCTTCAACAAACGACAGCTGGGGCGCTGGGGCAAGAGTGCCCACGGCTGCCTGAGCCGTCGTTTCTCCGATCCCGAACTGGTGGACAAGCGCCATCTGCGCATGGTGGACATGGCGGAGCAGATGCTGGCCGACATGGGGCTGGAGGAGGCGCAGGTGTTTTTTCATACCCTCTCCGATCAGGCGACCACCCTGGCACGGGTGCGCGTACCGCAGCGGCTGCGTGCCCAGGTATTCGACTTGCAACCGGATATCCTCAATGCCCTCAAGAGCACAGCGTTCGATCTGGTGACGCTGGACATGGTGCTGGAGGAGGAGCGGCAGGGGCTGGCTGGCTGAGGCTGGCCGCAGCGGGCAAGAACGTGAGTCGGGTCATAGGCAAGTCGGGGCCGACTCTTTATACTGACGCCCTTTTCCATCGACGCCGAGCCATAGTCCTATGAAACCCTTGTCCCGCTTGCTGGTTGCCCTTTGTCTGTCACCCTTGCTGGCACAGGCTGCGCCCCTGACCCAGGTCACCCTGCCCGATGGCCGCCAGGTGCAGCTCAACGATGACTTCACCTGGGAATATCTGCTGATAAAGCCGACGGCGAGCGGTGACGTGGTCACGGGTACGGTGGCAGTCCCCGTGCTGACCGAGCAGGCGATGACCAATCCGGATCTGCTGGCCCAGGCGGTCAAGGACGGGATCGGCGTCAAGCTCGACAAGATTGAGGGCTCGGATCCCCTGTCGCTGCAATTCATGGTGAGCAACACGGGCAGCCGCAGCGTGGTGCGGGTGCGCGGCAGCGTCACCCTGTTCAGCGAGCAGGGTGCCCAGTTGGCCAGGCAGGAGGCCCGTTTCTGGGTGGGCGAGAACCGCCTGCCGGAGTCTTATCTGCGCAAGGGTCAGCAGCGTCCCTCCCTGGTGATCGAGATGCCGCGCCCGGCCGGTCTGACTGGCCAACCCCTGGTGCGAGTCGAGATTGAGGAAGTGGAGTTCCGCTAAGCCCTCGCCACCCGATGCCATTTGCCAAACAGGTTCCATGACTGAGCCTGTTTGGGCTCAATTGTTAATTCGGTAACCGCCAGCAACAGTTGCTTACATCTGACATGATTTAGCAACAGCTTGCCGCTCGGTATTCTCCCGCCTGCTCGGCACAATGGCTCCATTCCAGCTAGGTCTCAACTAGCTCAACACGTGGAGTCATCAAAATGAAAAAAGTTGCACTTTCTGTTCTGGTTCTGGCCGGTTTCGCTTCTACTTCCGCTCTGGCACAGGATGCCTTCAGCTATGCCAAGGGCGGCCTGACCTGGGCACACACCAAGTCCGATTACATCGGCGGAAAAGACAGCAATCACCGCGATTTCGGTGGCCTGAATCTGGATCTCTCCAAGAGCTTCGGTTCCAACTTCTATGGCCGTCTGGGCAGCGAATACACCTCCCGCAATGATGGCAACGACAGCATGGGCCTCTCCAGCCTGGGTCTGGGTGTCTACACCCCGCTCAGTACCGGTCTGAACCTGTACGGTGAAGCGGGTCTGATGGGTTACAGCATGGAGCGCGAAGTGGCCGCCAACGTGAAGGACAGCGGTTGGGATGTGATCACCCGCAAGAACAGCGGCAGCATGTACGGTGAAGTGGGCCTGCGCTATGACATTGGCGCCGTCGAGCTCTCCACCGGCTACCGTTACGCCAACATGACCGACGACATGCAGGACTTCAAAGTGGGCGCCGCCTACAAGGTGAGCCAGAACCTGGCCCTCACCGCCGACTACACCTATCGCAACTGGGATCTGCAAAAAGGTTCCATCTCCAGCCTGGGTGTGAAGTACAGCTTCTGATCTTCCCTCCCGTAGTGTCTTGATTGCTTGCCCATGACGTCTGTCATGGGCTTCTTCATTTCTGGTGATCCTGTTTTTGCCCTTGTGCCGTATCAGTCCGCAATAGTTATACAACTTTCTTTTCTTTGTATAACTGCTATAACTGAACTCAGGCTTATACAAGGAGCGTCAACATGTACAAGATTAAAGTCGGTATCAGTGCCTGCCTGTTGGGACAGGAAGTACGGTTCGACGGGGGCCACAAGCGCTCCAGCTTTTGCGAACGGGATCTTGGCGCTCACTTCGATTATCACCCCGTCTGTCCCGAGATGGCCATCGGCCTGGGGGCGCCGCGCGCCGCCATCCGGCTGGTCAAGCGCCATGGCGAGATCCGCGCCGAGGCGAGCAACGGGAGCTTCGATGTCACCGAGCAACTGATCGCCTTCAGCGAGCAGAAGGCCCGTCAGTTCGACTTTATCTCGGGCTATATCCTCTGCGCCAAGTCCCCCAGCTGCGGCATGGAGCGGGTACGCATCTATGGCGCCAACAACGAGGGGAGTGCCAAGGAGGGGATTGGCTTGTTTGCCAAGGCGTTGATGGAGGCCAACCCCCTGTTGCCAGTGGAAGAAGATGGCCGCTTGTGTGATCCCATTTTGCGAGAAAACTTCGTGCTGCGGGTCTTCGCCTATCATGACTGGCAGCAGCTCTGCGCCCAGGGGCTCAGTGCTGCGGCGCTCATACGCTTTCACTCCCGTTACAAGTATCTGGTGCTCTCCCATGCCACCACCCACTACCGCATCCTTGGCAAGCTGCTGGGCAACCTCGGTAAGGCCAACCTGCAGCAGGTCGCCGACAGTTACATCAAAGGATTGATGGCGGCCCTGACCCTGCGGGCCAATCGCCACAGCCACACTAATGTGCTGATGCACCTGCAGGGTTACTTCAAGCGGGTACTGACCCCGTCCCAGAAGCAGGAGCTGGCCGACACAATAGACAAGTACCGTACCGGTATCTTCCCCTTGCTGGTGCCGTTGACCCTGATCCGCCACTACCTGCGGGAATACCCCAATCCTTATCTGGCGCAGCAGGTCTATCTCAATCCGCACCCCGATACGCTCAAGCTGCGTTACGGGCTCTGATCCCGCTCTGTTGCCCCGGCGCGCTGTGTGCACCGGGGCGATCCACCCCTCTGTTTGATGGACGTAGTTATGTCTGATTTACCGCACGAAGTTGCTCCTTTGCCAGATGTGGGGATTTACCCCATTCGTGATGTCTCCCGCCTCACCGGCGTCAATGCCGTCACCCTGCGTGCCTGGCAGCGCCGCTACGGGCTGGTGCAGCCGGCCCGCACCGAGAAGGGGCATCGCCTCTACAGCGAGCAGGATATACGCCAGATAGGCGAGATCCAGCGCTGGCTGGAGCGGGGGGTGAGCATAGGTCAGGTCAAGGGATTGCTGAACGAACCCCAATCCAAGCTGGTGAGCGATCACTGGCAGCAGACCCTGGAGCAGCTATGCCAGTCGGTGCTTGCCCTCAACCAGCGCAAGGTGGAGGCGCAACTGAATGACCTGCTGGCGAGCTACCCGTTCGAGCTGGTGCGCAGCCGGGTGTTGCAACCCCTGGTGGGGCAGTTGCTCGGCCTGTGGCGTGAGCGGCCCGATGGCGAGCTGCTGCAACAGGTGTGGCTGGGCTGGCTTCATACCCGCTTTGCTCGCCACCTCATCGAACAAGAGAAGGGACGCCCGGTTACTCTCGCAAGCTGGGGTCAGGTCGGCCCCCTCGATCTGGTCTGGTCTGCCTATGAGCTGATCGGCCAGGGTTATGAGGTGCAGCTGCTGGGGGCAGTCGAGCCGCGCCACTTCGCCCTGCTGGAGGGGCGAGCGGCCACGCCCTGGTTGCTGCTGCTGGGGGCCGGGCTTGGCAAGCCGGATATGGCCACTGGCTGGCCGGCGGGCACTCGCTTGTTTGGCGAGCTGGGCCGCCTCTATGACGCGGATTGGCTGGCGGCCCATGGTTGGCAGCCCACTCTGGCTGAAGTCAGTTTGGACAAACCGGCAGCCCGTGGCGGTGCCGTGCGCGGGAGTAAGACCCCATGAAGCTGGTCTGGTTTCGCAATGACTTGCGCCTCGCCGACAATCCGGCTTTGCGACACGCTTGCGCCGAGACAGGGGAAGTAGCCGCCCTGTTTGTCATCTCCCCGACCCAGTGGCGGCAACACAAGATGGCCGCCATCCGTCAGCGCTTTATCCTGGCGCAGGTCGATGCGCTGGGCCGCGAGCTGGCGGCGCTTGGCATCCAGCTCCATCTGCTGCGGGTCGAGATCTTTGCCGAGCTGCCCGCGGCGCTGGCGGCCCTGACCCGGGAGCTCGGTGTCACTCATCTCTACGCCAATCAGGCCATCGAGCTCGACGAACAGCGCCGTGATAGCGACGTCGGCGCCACGCTGGCAGAGCAGGAGATGAGTTGCCACTGGTTCAACGGCTGTTGCGTGCTGCCCCCGGGGCGGGTGCTGACAGGCGCAGGGGAGATGTTCAAGGTGTTCACTCCCTTCAGCCGAGCCTGGTTCAAGGCGCTGGAGGAGCATGGCTTCGTCATTCACAGAGCCCCCGCGCCACGGGGCGAACCGCTGCCGTGGCAACCGCTGGTCGAGAGGGCATGTGTCGATGCTGAGCTGGGCGACGTGTCGCCGGATCCGCACTGGCCAGTGGGGGAGGCCGAGGCCCAGCGCCGTCTGCACGATTTTCTGGAACAGGCGGTGCTCGACTATGGGGAGACCCGGGACTTTCCGGCGCAGGCGGGCACCTCCACCCTCTCGCCCTATCTGGCCGCGGGCATCATAAGCCCGCGCCAGTGCGTAGGGGCGCTGCAGCAGCGGCTCGGTTACCGACCCCAATCCAAGGCGCAGCCCGGTTTCGTCTGGCTCAATGAGCTTGTCTGGCGCGAGTTCTATCGCCACCTGCTGGTGCTGGTGCCGGCCCTCTCCATGAATCTGCCGTTCAAACCCGAGACCGCGGCCTTGCCCTGGGGTTGGGATCCGGAAGCCTTGGCCGCCTGGTGCGAGGGGCGGACCGGCTATCCCATCGTCGATGCGGCCATGCGCTGCCTCAACGCCACCGGCTGGATGCACAACCGGCTGCGGATGATAGTGGCGAGCTTCCTGACCAAGGATCTGCACATCCACTGGCGGCTTGGGGAGGATTATTTCATGAGCCAGCTCATCGACGGGGATCTGGCGGCCAACAACGGCGGCTGGCAGTGGGCGGCGGGAACGGGTGCCGATGCGGCCCCCTACTTTCGGGTATTCAATCCCACCACTCAGGGGCAACGATTTGATCCACAAGGAGACTTTATTCGTACCTGGGTAACTGAACTTGCCGATGTCCCTGTCGCCTATGTGCATCAGCCCCATGACTGGTTGCGACTCAAAGGAGGATGGGGATATCCTGACCCTATGGTGGATCATGCCCTTGCCCGGGTAAAAGCCATCGAGATGTTTCGCCACCTGGAGAAATAGGATGAACGCGCCGCTGGCCCGCTTTATTGCCCTTTACCAGCAACTGGACAAGCAGCAGTTGCATCGCTTGCCGGAAGTTTATGCCGAGCAGGTGATCTTCATCGATCCGGCCCACCGTATCGAGGGGCTGACGGCGCTCACCGACTATTTTGCGGCCCTCTATCAGCGCCTCTCCGACTGCCGCTTCGAGATAACCAGCCAGCAGCAACAGGGTCGCGAGGCCTGGATAAGCTGGGTCATGACCCTCTCTCACCCAAGACTGGCTGCTGGTCAGCCGGTGCGGGTCGAGGGGGCCACCCACCTTGAGTTCGACGCCGCAGATAAGGTCTGTCTGCATCGCGACTACTTCGATCTCGGCGCCATGCTTTACGAGCACTTACCGCTGCTTGGGCCCGTGGTGCGTACCATCAAGGGGAGGCTGGGGACATGAGCAGATGTGTGTTGATCACAGGCGCCAGTTCCGGGCTGGGTCGCCAGCTGGCGCTCGATTATAGGCAGGCGGGCTGGCAGGTGTGGGGTTGCGGTCGTGATGGCGAGCGGCTGGCACAGTTGGCCCGGGACGGTATTACCCCCTTGCAGTTCGATGCACGGGATGCGGCGGCCATGGCAGAGGTGGCTGCCAGCCTGCCGCCGCTGGATCTGTTGATCCTCAATGCCGGCAACTGCGAATACATGGATGTGGCGGACGGCTTTGACGGTGAGCTGTTTGCCAGGGTGATCGAGACCAATCTCATCGCTACCGGCCACGCGCTTGCCGCTTTTCTGCCGCTGCTTGGCGAGGGGGCGCGGCTCGCCATCGTCAGCTCGTCGGTGAGCTGGTTGCCGCTGCCACGAGCCGAGGCCTATGGCGCCTCCAAGGCGGCCCTCGACTATCTGGCCGATACCCTGCGTCTCGATCTCAAGGCCAGGGGAATCGCGGTGACCCTGATCCGCCCCGGCTTTGTGCAGACCCCGCTCACTGCGAAAAATGATTTTCCCATGCCCTGTCTGGTGACGGTAGAGGAGGCCTCTCGCGCCATCCTGACCGGACTGGCCGCTGGTCGTCATCAGATCCACTTTCCCCGCCGCTTCATCTGGTTGTTGCGCCTGCTTGGCGCCCTGCCGGTGGGACTCTGGCTGCGGCTTGGCAGCAAGCTCGTTTCGAAAGGACGCCATTCATGAAGAAAAAGATTGCCATCGTCGGCTCAGGTATCTCCGGGCTTACCGCCGGTTTTCTGCTCCACAAGTACCACGACATCACATTGTTTGAGGCGGCCCCCACCCTGGGTGGCCACACCGCCACCGTCGATGTCAGCCTGGCCGGTCGCAGCTATGCCATCGACACCGGTTTTATCGTGTTCAATGATCGCACCTACCCCCATTTCCTCACATTGCTGGAGCGGATCGGCGTGGCACGCCAGGACGCCGAGATGAGTTTTTCGGTGAAGAGCCCGGAGGGGCTCGAGTACAACGGTCACAATCTTGACACCCTGTTTGCCCAGCGCAGCAATCTGCTGAGCCCGCGTTTTTACCGCTTCGTCGCCGAGATCCTGCGTTTTAACCGGGAAGCGCGCGCCTGGCTGGCTGATAGTCAACGGCAACAAGAGAGCTCTGAGCTGACGCTCGGGGATTTCTTGCAGGTGGGGGATTTCAGTGACTACTTCGCCCGCCACTACATTCTGCCCATGGGGGCGGCCATCTGGTCATCCACCCTGGCGGACATGCGCGCCTTTCCCCTTGGCTTTTTCCTGCGTTTTTTTGCCAATCACGGCTTGCTCGATGTGGCGAACCGTCCCCAGTGGTACGTGATCCCGGGCGGCTCGCGGGAGTACATAGGCCCGCTCACGGCTGGCTGGCAGCCGCAGATCCGCCTCGCTTGCCCGGTACAGGGGATCCGGCGGCTGACCGAGGGGGTGCTGATCCAGAGCAGTTATGGCGAGGAGCATTTTGACGAGGTGATCCTCGCCTGCCATAGCGATCAGGCGCTGGCCCTGCTTACCGATGCGAGCGAGCGGGAGCAGGCGATTCTGGGCGACATGGCCTATCAGGCCAACGATGTCTGGCTCCATACCGATGCCAGCTGTTTGCCCACTCGCCGCAAAGCCTGGGCCAGCTGGAACTATCAGCTGGACGGGGACGACGAGGCTCGGCCGCTGGTGAGCTACAACATGAACATTCTACAGGGGGTGAACTCGCCAGCGCCCTTCTGCGTCAGCCTCAATCCCAAGGGCAAGGTGGACGAGAGCAAGGTGCTGCGCCGCTTTGTTTATCACCATCCGGTGTTCAATCAGGCATCCATTCTGGCACAGCAGGCGCGGTTGGAGATCTGTGGTCAGCAGCACACCCATTTCTGCGGCGCCTACTGGTACAACGGCTTTCACGAAGACGGGGTGCGCAGTGCGCTGGACGTCGCCAGACGCTTCGGGGCCGAGCTATGAGTACTGTCGCCATGGCTCAGACAGTCAGCGCCATCTGGCAAGGCTCGGTGCGCCATCGCCGCTTTGCACCCAGGGCGCACGCTTTTTCCTACAGCCTTTTCATGCTGGGGCTGGATCTGGACGAGCTGCCACAGCTTAATCAAGGGCGCTGGTTTGGGGTGGAGCGGGCAGGCTTGCTCTCTTTTCACCGCAAGGACTATCTCAAAGGCAGCGAGGGAAGCCTCAAGCAAGCGGTGTGGGAGAAGGTGACCGAGCTTGGTGGGGCTGCAGAGCCGGACGGGCGCGTGCTACTGCTCGGCAATGTACGCTGCCTGGGCTTCTATTTCAGCCCGGTCAATTTCTACTTCTGCTACCGGCACGGGGATGCGCGTTACCTGCTGGCAGAGGTCTCCAACACCCCCTGGAACGAGCGCCACTACTACCTGCTGGATCTGGCGGCGCTGGCGCCCCACGACAAGGATTTTCACGTCTCTCCCTTTATGGGGTTGGCCATGCGCTACCACTGGCGTATTCGCCCACCGGAGCAGGAGACACTGATCCATATCGAGAGTCATCCCCAGTCTGGCGAGGCCAAGCTGTTTGACGCCACCCTGGCGCTGAGCCGCGAGCCGCTGTCGCGCAAGGGGTTGGTGGCGCTGCTCACCCGCTGGCCCTGGATGACCCTGAAGGTGCTGCTTGGTATCTACTGGCAGGCCTTGCGTCTTTTTATCAAACGAACACCTATCTTCAGCCATCCGGAGACGCGCTAATGGAGCAGATACAATCCACTTCCGCAGCCTCAATGTGCTATCCGGCGGCCAGCTCTATTCATGACTCAGATTCAATTCAAACGCTCTGCCACTTATTCTTCAGCCATCCGGAGACTCACTAATGGAACTGGTGCAATCAACAAGCTCTGCCTCTTTCATCGACAAAGGCGCAAGGCAACTACTGCTAGCCCTGCTGGGGCGCCTCGAGCAGGGTCAGTTGCTGCTGCGAGACGGCAGCGAACGTCATAGTTTCGGGGTGGCGGGTACTGACCTGCACGCCGAAGTGGTGGTAAAGGATCCGGCCTTCTATCGCCGCTTGTTGTTGGGGGGCAGCATAGCCGCTGGCGAGACCTGGGTGGAGGGGCTTTGGACCAGCCCGGATCCGGTGGCGCTGGTGCGGTTGCTGGCACGCAATATGACACTGCTCGATAGCCTGGAGCGGCGGCTTAGTTGGCTGAGTTTCCCCTTCAACAAGGCGCGCCACTGGCTCAATCGCAATACCCTGACAGGTTCACGATCCAACATCGCCGCCCACTATGATCTGGGTAATACCCTCTATCAGGGTTTTCTCGACAGCCATATGCAGTATTCGAGCGCCATCTATCCGGGGACCGAGTCCACTCTGGAGGAGGCACAAGAGGCCAAGCTGCGCACCATCTGCGAGCGCCTGGACCTGAGGCCGGACGACCACCTGCTGGAGATAGGTACTGGCTGGGGCGGGCTGGCCATTTATGCGGCCCGTCACTATGGCTGCCGGGTGACCACGACGACCATCTCCCAGGCTCAGCATGACTACGCTCGCGAGTGGATCGAGCGGGAGGGACTCGGAGATCGGATTACCTTGCTGCTGGAGGATTATCGCAAACTGGAGGGGACCTTCGACAAGCTGGTCTCCATCGAGATGATAGAGGCGGTGGGTCACGCCTTCCTGCCCGATTACTTCCGCCAGTTGTCACGGCTGCTCAAACCCGGTGGCCGCCTGCTGATCCAGGCCATCACCATTGCCGATCAGCGCCACGCCCAATATCTGCGCAGTGTCGACTTCATCCAGCGTTACATCTTCCCGGGCGGCTGTCTGCCGAGTGTCTCCCTGATGGCGGGGCTGATTGCCCGCGAGACCGACATGCAGTTGGTGCGGCTGCACGATCACGGTCATCACTATGCCCGCACCCTGGCGCACTGGTGCGAGCGCTTTCTGGCGCTGGCCCCCGAGCTGCCCAAGCTGGGTTACAGCCAGGATTTCATCCGGCTGTGGCACTTCTACTTTGCCTATTGCGAAGGAGGCTTCTGGGAGCGGGCCATCAGCCTGGTCCAGCTGGAAGCAGCCAAGCCGGGGCCCCTCGGCTGGTCGGGGGATCTGCCAGTGAGCGGTCACTGACCATGTGGCAGTGGGCTCATCTGCTAGGGTTCAACCTCTACTGGCTGCTGGCGGTGAAATGGCAGCAGCCGGGCCCGCTGCTGTTGATGCTGTTGCTCCACTTCCTCTTCTCCCCCAGCCGCAGGCGCGATCTGCGGTTATTGCCGGTGGCCCTGGCCGGCTGTCTGCTCGATGGCCTGCTCTGGCAGCTCGGATTGTTTCAATTTTCGGTCGGTTTCCCCCTCTGGCTAGCACTGCTGTGGCTGGGATTTGCCTTGAGCCTCAGCCATGGGTTGCGCTGGTTGCGCCCCTTGCCCCGCTGGCAGCAGGGGCTGTTTGGCATTGCGGGTGGTGCTTCCTCCTATGTGGCGGGAGCGGCCATGGGCGCAGTACACTTACCTTGGGGCATCTGGATCAGCACAGCACTATTGGCGGTGATCTGGATGTGGTGGTTACCCGTACTCCTGTGGGGAACGGTCAAACTGGAGGGTGAATCAAGATGAACACCTTTTCGACCGACACCTTGTTGTTTTCCAAGTGGACCAAAGAGAGCCAGCACGAGCTGACAGAGCGTTACTATCTGGTGGTTGCCTGCCAGCGTGATGCCCAGGGGCGACTGGCCCGTGTGGTGATGCAGGATATCAATACCTTGCTGGAACAGGAGATGGATTGGCATGAACTGGAAGATCCCGCGAATTGGCACATGGGGTGGAATTAGCCTGCTGATCGTGGCCTTGAGCAGCCCGCCCACACTGGCCAAAGAGGCCCCTTCCCCCCCCTGGCAGCAGCTGCGAGCCGTGGGGCAAGGGGAGATGAGCTGGCTCTGGTTCAAGCTCTATGACGCCACCCTCTACAGCCAAAGTGGCCGCTATGAGCCGGGCAACTACCCACAGGCATTGACCCTTACCTACGCCAGAGATATCGAACGGAGCGATTTGCTTACCGCCACCGCCGAGGAGTGGCAGCGACTCGATCTCGGCAGCGATGTCGATCGCCAGCGCTGGATCGGGCAGCTGGCAGCACTCTGGCCCGATGTGGGGGCGGGAGACAGGCTTACCTTCTATGTGGATGAAGCCGGGCTTGGCCATTTTTGGTGGCACGATCAGCCGCTCGGCACCCTTGCTGATCCCCAATTTTCAGCGGCCTTTTTGGCCATCTGGCTCGCCGACAATAGTCGCGATCCCATGCTCACCCGTCGCTTGCGCGGTCAACTCTGATGCTGGAGCACTTCATGGTTTTATTTCGTGTTTTTCGTTGTCTGCTCTTGCTGCCACTTTTGGTGCTGGCGGGTTGTGGCAGCAGCCTGGATGACTATCGCGGTCAGGGGCCGAGCTGGGATCTCGCCCACTTCTTCAACGGCAAACTGGTGGCTCATGGCCTGGTGACCGACCGCAGCGGCGAAGTGACCAGTCGCTTCCGGGTAGAGATGCAAGGGCATTGGCAGGATGGCAAGGGTGAGCTGTTCGAGCAGTTCTATTTCGATGATGGTCGGCAACAGACCCGCACCTGGTTCCTGAACAAAGGGGCAGATGGCCACTGGCACGGCACGGCATCCGACGTAGTGGGGGAGGCGGTAGGCAAAACCCAGGGCTTTGCCTTCAACTGGCGCTATCAACTCGATCTGGCCCTGCCGGACGGGGAGGTGGTGCGGGTGAGCTTCGATGACTGGATGTATCTGCTGGATGAAGATCGCTTGATCAATCGGGCCGACATCAGCAAGTTCGGCATTCATCTGGGCGAGGTGATCCTCTACATAGAGCGGATCCCGGAGTGAGTCATACCAGATCATCCGGTGGGGGAACTTGGCGATAGTCGCTCGCTATTAATCAGTTAGGCAGTAACTATTACCTTTTGAGTCTTAAGGGAGCTAATCTGGCTCAGTCGTCAAATCTGGAGGTGAAACATGAAAAGTCCGATTGGTCTTGATACCGTTCAATCACAAGCCCTGGCCGCCGAGCTGAACAAATTGCTGGCCAGCTACCAGATCCTCTACATGAACGTCCGTGGCTTCCACTGGAATATCCGCGGCAACCAGTTCTTCGAACTGCACCTGAAATTTGAAGAGATCTATAACGATCTGTTGCTGAAGGTTGACGCCTTGGCCGAGCGCATCCTCACTCTGGATGGTGTGCCCATGCACAGCTTCAGCGATTACCTGACAGTTTCTGCCATCCCGGAGAAGAAGGGGCTGCATGACGGTCGTGCCTGTGTCGAATCCCTGCTTGAAAGCTTCCGCGAGCTACTGGTCGCCCAGCGCCACATCCTGGGACAAGCCGCCGAGGCCGGTGACGAGGGGACGGCATCCATCCTCTCCGACTATGTGCAGCAGCAGGAAAAACTGGTCTGGATGCTGCGCGCTTATCTGGCCTGACCCTTTGTTGCAGAGAGTTTTGTTGTAAACCTTTGTTGTAACCCAGCGTTGTCTCTTCTTTTATCCACCCGCTGCCGCCCTGTTTGGGCGGCTTTTTTGTTTTTGATCTGCATCAATGAAAACTTAATTGGCAAACCGAATGCCTATTATGTTTTTGGTGAGGGGCATAGAATCGCCACAAAACAAGCAACTGAAATGTCAAATTTGGAGAGGAATGATGTTTTGTGTGCAATGTGAACAGACAATTCGTACCCCGGCAGGCAGTGGCTGTGTGTATGCACGAGGCATGTGCGGCAAGACGGCCGAAACCTCGGATCTGCAGGATGTGCTGATCTATGCGCTGCAGGGCCTCAGCGCCTGGGCGCTGGCCGCCCGCGAGCACGGTGTCATCGACAATGAGATCGATGCCTTCGTGCCCAAGGCCTTCTTCGCGACCCTCACCAACGTCAACTTCGATTCCGCCCGCATCGTTGCCTATGTCAACCAGGCGCTGGCTCATCGTCAGCAGCTGGCCGACCGTCTGGTTGCATTGGCGGTACAGGTCACCGGCTTGCCCGAGGCCGCCAGCTTCGAGCCGGGTGACGAGCTGCTCGCCCAGCTGGCCCATGCGCCGCAAACCGCAGTCAATCGCGGCAAACGCGAGGTGCACGAAGACATCATGGGGCTGCGTCTGCTCTGCCTCTACGGCCTCAAGGGCGCCGCCGCCTACATGGAACATGCCCGGGTGCTGGGTCAGCAGGATAGCGAGGTGGCTGCCGAGTTCCATCGCATCATGAGCTGGCTCAGCACAGACCCGCGCGAGCTGGATCCCCTGTTCAACTTTGCCATGGAGATTGGTCTGCTCAACTTCCGTGTCATGGAGATGCTGGATCTGGGTGAAACCAGCGCCTTCGGCCACCCGGAACCGACTCAAGCAAGCGTCACCCCCATCCCCGGCAAGTGCATTCTGGTCTCCGGCCACGACATGATGGATCTCAAGCTGATCCTGGATCAGACCAAAGGGACCGGCATCCATGTCTACACCCATGGCGAGATGCTGCCGGCGCTGGCCTATCCCTTCTTCAAGCAGTATCCCCATCTGGTGGGCAACTACGGCTCTGCCTGGCAGAACCAGCAGAAGGAGTTTGCCAACTTCCCCGGTGCCGTGGTGATGACCTCCAACTGCATCATAGATCCAAATGTAGGCGACTATAGTGACCGCATCTTCACCCGCTCCATCGTCGGCTGGCCGGGCGTGACTCACCTCGAAGGGGACGATTTCTCCGCCGTGGTGGCGAAGGCACTGGCGCTGGACGGTTTCAAACACACAGAGCTCGAGCACTTCATCACCATCGGCTTCGCCCGTAATGCCCTGATGCAGGCCGCGCCCGCGGTGATTGAGAAGGTAAAAGCAGGAGAGATCAGCCACTTCTTCCTGGTGGGCGGTTGTGACGGCGACAAGGCCGAGCGTGCCTACTTCACCGAGTTTGCCAAAGCCACCCCCAAAGACAGCCTGCTGCTCACCCTGGGCTGCGGCAAGTACAAGTTCAACAAGCTCGATTTTGGCAACATAGGCGGCATTCCCCGTCTGCTGGACGTGGGTCAGTGCAACGATGCCTACTCCGCTATCCAGCTGGCACTGGCGCTCTCCGAGGCGTTCGAGTGTGGCGTCAATGACCTGCCGTTGACCCTGGTGCTTTCCTGGTTCGAACAGAAGGCCATCGTCATTCTGCTCACCCTGCTGGCGCTCGGGGTGAAAGACATTCGTACCGGCCCGACCGCACCGGCCTTCCTCACCCCGGCCCTGCTCAAAGTGCTGGAGGAGCAGTTCGGCTTGAAAGGGACCACCACGGCTGAAGCAGATCTCGCCGAGATCCTGGCTGCCTGAATCCGGTGATACCGCAGGCCATGCCGGCCTGACCATCCCGGCAGGTTGTAAGCCTTTGGCGAGCCTGATGGCTCGCCTTTTTTCAAAGAGCTGTGTTGCAAAAGCATGTGTTCAAAATGAGGAGCCTTGTGATGACCTCCACCTCTCTCACCCTGCGCTGCATCGGTCGTCGCGCCGACACCCATGATGTGGTGAGCTGGCAGTTCGTGCCGGTTACTGCCGTCAGCGGCCATTTCTGGCTGACCCTCAAGAAGAGCGGCAAGAAGGTGAAGATACTGCCGGGGCAGACCCTGCTGGTGGCGCTGGCGAGACCATGATGGCCGCCTGCCGCGCCGGAGTGTATGGTGCCTGTCGCTGTACCACGACCGGCGAGATCCAGCGGCAGAGTCGGGTGACCCTGACTCCTCAGGATATTGAGCGCGGGCTGGCGCTGGTCTGCTCCTGCACCGCCAGGGGGGATGTCAGCCTCGACTATTGAGGGCTCCATGAGTATCTCGCCCTTTTCCCATTGTGGCTGGGCGGGTACACTCAGCCGAGTTTCACCAGAACACGGGATAAAAAATGACAATATTGGTCACGGGCGGCGCCGGTTACATCGGCTCCCATACCCTGGTTGAGCTGCTCAATGTCGGGCAGCAGGTCGTGGTGCTGGACAACCTCTCCAACTCCTCCCCCGAATCGCTAAAGCGGGTCGAACGGATCACCGGCAAGCCGGTCACCTTCGTCGAAGGCGATGTGCTGGACAGAGCCTGCCTGCAGCAGCTGTTTGCCGCCCACAAGATTGAATCCGTGATCCACTTCGCCGGTCTCAAGGCGGTGGGGGAGTCGAGCCAGATCCCGCTCACCTACTACCAGAACAACATCACAGGCACCCTGGTGCTGTGCGAGGAGATGGCGAAGGCGGGCGTGTTCCGGCTGGTGTTCAGCTCGTCTGCCACCGTGTATGGCGATCCGGCCTCTGTGCCGCTGCGGGAAGATTTTCCCACCAGCGCGACCAACCCCTATGGTCGTTCCAAGCTGATGGTGGAAGAGATACTGCGTGACGTGTCCAAATCCGATCCGCGCTGGGCCATCGTATTGCTGCGCTACTTCAATCCGGTTGGCGCCCACGAGAGCGGCCTCATCGGTGAAGATCCCAATGGTATCCCCAACAACCTGCTGCCGTATATCAGCCAGGTTGGCGTCGGCAAGCTCAAGGAGCTGGGGGTGTTTGGCAACGACTATCCGACCCCGGATGGCACTGGCGTGCGTGACTACATTCACGTGGTTGATCTCGCCCTCGGTCATCTCAAGGCGCTGGCCCGCATCGCTGCCGATAGCGGTGTGTTCACCTACAACCTGGGTACCGGCCAGGGCTATTCCGTGCTGCAGATGATCACGGCGTTCGAGGCGGCCAGCGGTCGCACCATTGCGTACCAGATCAAACCGCGTCGCCCTGGTGACATAGCCGAGTGTTGGGCCGAGCCGCACAAGGCTCGTGACGAGCTGGGCTGGCAGGCGGAGCGCGGGCTCGAGCAGATGATGATCGACACCTGGCGCTGGCAAAGCCAGAACCCGAACGGCTATGCTCCTACTGCGAAGCCGTGATCAAGGATCATGCGCTGCTCTTCGACTTGCTGACAGCTCCTCGCGACGGCCCATCAGGGCTGATGGGCTGAAGCCTGAATAGCAAAACGCCCCGGCATCGTAATGCCGGGGCGTTTTTTATGTGCGAAGGGCTGGGTTACTGAATGTTCTTGCCCGCGCGCGCATCCTTGATGAAGCCTTTCAGGCTCGCCAGATCGCGAGGGGCGCCACGCAATATCTGGTCGCCTATGATGAAGGCCGGTGTGCCTGAGATGCTCATGGCTTCGGCCAGCGCCCGGTTGGTGCCGAGGTTCTGATCTATGCTGCCATCCTTGATCTTGGCCTCGACCTTGCTCCAGTTCACCCCGGCCGCTTCTGCCAGCTGCTTCACCTGGGCTTCATCGGACAGCGGGCCCTGATGGGTGTACAGCTTCTCATGGAAGGCTTGGTATTTGTCAGGCTGACCCAGTTGTACCGCCAGCGCCGCACGGGCGGCGAAGTAGGAGGTTTCGCTCAGGATGGGGAACTGCTTGTAGATGTAGCGGATATCTTTGTCTTCACTCAGCAGTTGCTTGATCAGCGGATGGGCTCGCTTGCAGTAACCGCAGTTGTAATCGAAGAATTCGACCACGGTCAGGCTGCCCTTGGGATTCCCGCTCTCGGGATCTTTATTGGCATAGAGCTGCTTGGCATGCGCCTGGATCAGGCTCTTGTCGTTGGCCGCCTGCTGGCTCTCCTGCTTGGCGCGCAGGGCATTGGACATCTCGACCAGGATCTCCGGATTCTTGACCAGATAATCGCGCACGATTTGCTCGACATCGCTCTTGGTCAGCTCACTTGCCTGAACCGGCGCAGCAAGCAGGGTAGCGCCAGTCAGGGCGCAAAGCAGGGCATGTTTGATTCTCATAAGTCCATCTTGCTGGGAGTTTCGTGATGGCCACTATAGTGGGTGAGTCTATTTTCAAGTCAAGTTATCTGGTTGAAAAAGCGCTGATAATGCCCCGTTAGTCTACTTTATGGGTCATTTAGACCAATAAATAAGCAAACGCACTGCGAGGGGATTTACAAGCCGGATCGCCATGGGTAATATTCGCCGCACTGTCGCGGAGGGGTGGCAGAGCGGCTGAATGCACCGGTCTTGAAAACCGGCGATGGGCGACCATCCGTGGGTTCAAATCCCACCTCCTCCGCCATTTATTCAGCCAAAAAGGCCATCCGAAAGGATGGCCTTTTTGCTATGTGTCCTATGTACTGCGGACTTTCAACGGTACTTTCATGCAGGTATATCTGAATTTACAGGATAAACCGTGGGCAATCTCCGATTTTGTGACAGGTCCAAGTGTGCCATCCGTTGACGCTTGTTAACATGCGGCATGTTTCCATGTTTGGCCACACGACCTTGTGCACGATACTCATACCGTAGAAATGAATACCCTGCATGCGCAGGATCTCATCGCCCAGTTCGAAACGGCCGCTGATCAGCGCACCATAGTGAGCCTGTTGCGTGAGCTGACCGCGCGCATGGGGTTCGACTATTTTCGCCTTGCCCTGATCTTTCCCCGTACCATCCAGCGTCCGGACGTCATCATCTTCAACGGTTGCCCGCAATCCTGGGTAGATACCTACACGGCCAGCGGTTTCTTTGCTATTGATCCCATTGTCAAATGCGGCATGACCCAGAGCACCCCCATTCTGTGGGCCGATGTGGTACGCGATAACGAGAGTTGTGATGAACAGGGCCGGGAGCTGATGCAACTGGCCAGCGAATTTGGCATTCGCGATGGCGTGACGTTTCCCTGGCACGGAGCCAACGGTCATGTGGGCCTGCTCTCCTTTATCACCAGCACACCTCTTACTAAGCAGCAGTGGCTCTATGCGGTGCCTTTTCTCAGTTGGCTCTCCATGCATATTTTCGAGGCGGTAGCCCGGGTCTGTCTGGCCGGTCTGTCGCCCCAGGATGTGCTGAGTCTGCGGGAACTGGAGGTCTGCCAGTGGGCGGCAGAGGGGAAGCAGGTGAGCGATATTGCCCAGATATTGGGCATTACCCCTAGAACGGTGACCTTTCACCTGGAGCGTATTGCCGAGAAGCTGGGAGCTAGCAATAAAAGCCAGGCGATATCCTGGGCGCTCAAGCAGGGGCTGGTGCGGCTCAATATCGATGCTGCGTTAGTGGGGAATGTGGATGAGAGTGGTCAATAGTTCTGTCTTGTGCAACAAGTTGCTCAACATGTGGAATTTAATGCTGAAAGTGTAACTTTTGCAGGCTTGATGGACTATCTGGCGCAACATCTTGCTGTTGGCTGGGGCTGTGTCGTGGTGTTTTTTATTAAAGTATTGATAATTAACGGATAAATAAATTGGCACGGTCACTGCTAAGGGTTGGGTCGAGTGCTAGCTCATTTAACCCACCTATTTAGGAGCATACACATGCCAACTCCATGTTATATCAGCATTGAAGGTAAAACCCAGGGCAACATCACTGCCGGTGCCTTCACCTCCGACTCCGTCGGCAACATCTTCGTACAAGGTCACGAAGACGAGATGCTGGTACAAGAGTTCCAGCACGTTGTCACCGTGCCGACTGACCCGCAATCCGGTCAGCCTGCTGGTCAGCGTGTCCACAAGCCGTTCAAGTTCACTGTTGCGCTGAACAAAGCCGTGCCGCTGATGTACAACTCCCTGGCTTCCGGCGAAATGCTGCCGAAAGTGACCCTGAAGTGGTACCGCACCTCTGTGGAAGGCAAGCAGGAGCACTTCTTCTCTACCG
>NZ_JAACGC010000064.1:0-24762 GCF_029237385.1 Aeromonas sp. 1HA1 | reverse complement strand
AGGGTGTAACCCATCAGGTGGTGCGCAATCGTCAAGGCGAACGGGTGGTCGGTGCGTATCACATCCAGCACGTAAACGGGTATCACCATCGGTTGAAAGAGTGGATGGAGCGGTTCCATGGCGTGGCGACGCACTACCTGAAGAACTACCTGGGTTGGCGCAGGATGCTGGAGCGTTACGGAAAAGGCGTAAATATCAAAGCATGTTTGCATGAGGCGCTGGGGCGCCCCATGCAACACGTAATTGGGACATAGCCTTAAAAAAGGGGGGATGTCGTTAAAAGGGCCATTTTCTGAGACAAGACTCCCCTGTAACCCTTGTGGGGCGGGCTGGTAATCGGGAGTGGATTGGTTGACAATTTCACCTCTTTTTTCAGGGCGGATAGTGATCGGCCCTCACGCTATTTGACAGGAAGTACCATGTTCAATGCACGAATCGTCTCACTGCTGCTAATGACAGCCAGCCTCTGGAGCGCGCCAACCTGGGCTACGACCTATACCTTGCCACCGGCTGGCAGCCGCTTGATTGGCGAGCTGGAGGACTACATAGTCCAGCCGGGTGAGCACCTTGAACTGATCGGCAAGCACACCCAGATTGGTTTTTTGGCACTGCTCGAGGCAAATCCCGGGGTTGATCCCTATTTGCCCAAGACAGGCACTCGCTTGACCCTGCCGACCCAGATGTTGCTGCCGGATGTGCCAAGAGAGGGGATCGTCATCAACCTGCCCGAACTGCGTCTCTACTACTTCCCCAAGGGGAAAAATGAGGTGATCGTTTTGCCCATCGGCATTGGCGACATAGGACGGGAAACCCCTGAGATGACCACGACGGTGATCGCCAAGAACCCCAACCCGACTTGGGTACCCGGCCCCATGGTACGCAAATCCTGGCTGGAGCAGAAGGGCATCACCCTGCCCGCGGTCGTGCCGCCAGGCCCGGACAATCCCCTCGGCAAGTTTGCCATGCGCCTGGGTTACGGCAAGCAGGACTACCTCATTCATGGCACCAACAAGGAGTTTGGCGTCGGGCTGAGAGTCAGTGCAGGCTGCATTCGCCTGCGCCCCGATGATATCGAGGCCCTGTTCAAGATAGTCCCCCTCGGCACCCAGGTACGGGTGATCAACCAGCCGGTCAAGACGGCCAGCGAGCCCGATGGCCGCCACTGGCTGGAGGTCCACTCCCCCCTTTCTCGCACTGAACTGGAGCTGGAGCAGGGTCCCCCCCTGATCCTCTCAGCCGAGGTGGAAACCTTTATCGCCATGCCCGAGATCGACGGTGACAAGGTCGCTGCCGTGCTGAACAATAAAAACGGCGTTCCACGCCCCGTCAGCGGTTAACGGCAACCCTGTGTTCATGAAGGATTTTCCATGAAATACCGCGTCTGGTTCTTGCTCGCCATCTTGCTCAGCCCGATGGCGCTGGCCGACATCCTCTGGATGGACAACGGTGACCGGCTGACCGGCACCATAGAGGAGATCACGGATGAACAGGTGCGCATAGCACTGCCCTACAGTTCACCGGTGACGGTCAAGCGCGAGGCGGTCAAACGCTGGCGTATCGAGAAGCAGGACAAGCCAAAACCGACGGTGAAGACCGGCATTACCCTGCGCGCCCTTACCACGCAGGATGACAAGCGCGCCTGGCTGTGGACCGGCAGCAGCGATCTGAACGTGAGGCTAAGGCACAATGAGAAGCAGACCAACAACGTCAACCTGAAGGCCGAGACAGAGGTTGCCAATCTCGACTGGCGATACAGCCTGAATGGGGAGTACATCTACGAAACGGCCAACAACGTCACCAACAAACATGAGTATCAACTCAAGCCCATGCTGGACTTCTTCTTTGACCAGCACTGGTTCGTGCGATCTTCCATCGACTATGACTATCAGATGCTCGACGCTAACTACCTGAACCTGAGTTATGCCTCGGGCCCGGGTTACAGGTTCTGGAACGACAAGAAACGGCGCCTTGAGCTCATCACCCAAGTCGGTCTGGAGCGCACATATCTCAGACCTGCGGCCTACGATGAGTCCATCATTGCCGACATCTTTGATGACAGGATCATCAACTATCCCCTCCTCAATTTGGGCTGGGATTACCGACAGCCGGTCATCTTGTGGTCAGAGAGCATCGAGATATTCAGCAAGGGGGGCTACAAGCGCTACCTGGCCCAGCCCTCTCCTTATGTAACAAGGGAGCAATCCATTCAGGGGAGTCTGGGGCTGCGTTACTACTTCAACGATCACTTGCGCCTCTCCTGGTCAAGCGAGCTCGACTGGGAAGATGCCCGGTTGGATGACCAAGATATTCACCAACAGCTGGCAGGTAAGGAGTGGCGCCATCTGATAAGCCTGGGGGCCAGCTTCTAGACATCAGGGCAAGCCATTCCTGAACAAGGGTCTGTGCCACTGACAAGCACCATAACGCCATAAATAAAACAGGCTCACCTGGGTGAGCCTGTTTTATTTCAATACGATTCATGCCACCGGGCGACAACCATCACGACATCAGAAGTAGATCCGGGTGACAGATTCAATGACACAGCCGGGACGACGAATGCCTTCGATCTCGACCTTGATCTCCTTGAGCAGCTCAAGCCCCCCCTTGATGGGAGTCACTCGCAGCAATTTGGTGCGTGCGCGGATATTGCTGTCCACCTTGATAGGATACGGAAAACGCACCTGGTCCAGCCCGAAGTTCACCACCATGCGAGCATCCGGAAACTCGGGCGTCGCCTCGTTGATGCTACCCGTCAACCGTGGCAGCAGCGCCAGGGTCAAAAAGCCATGGGCTATGGTGGTCTTGAACGGCGACTCGGCAGCGGCACGTTCAGGGTTGGTATGGATCCACTGGTTGTCGCCGGTCACGGCGGCAAATGCATTGATCATCTGCTGACTCACCAGCAACCATTCACCCACGTGGGTCTCAGCGCCTATGCTGGGCTGCAGAGTGGCAAACAGGGCAGCCGCCTCACCATTAAGCTCAACTGCCGGCTCATCCGCCTGCAGGGGCTGGCCGTTGGCAACCTGTGCCACGCCCGCTTGCCGCTGCACGGACTGACTATCAGCGTGCAGGTCCAGCACACGACCCAGCAGAGGGTGAAGGTGTGCCTTTTGCTGAAACTCACGCCAGTAGTCACGGATCGCCGGAGAGAGCCAATCCTTGAGCTCAAAGGGGTGCTGCGCCAGAATTTCACGCTTGCGCTTCAGAAAATCGACAACTTTCATCTACCGATCCCTATTCGATTCAAAGCCTGTAAAGAGGTCTAACCAGTCCTATTTTATGAAAGTTTCAACAGCAAGTGCAAAAAAATCTCAGCGTACAGCTGTACCACGAGCAGAAGTGGTCACTAACCTGTTGGCTGCAAGCCTGATGGCACAAGGAGAAAAACGATTACCATGGCCAGCGTCAAGCGGCCATGATCCCCGCACAAACAGGGGCCGAAACCGGGGGAATGCCATCTGAGAGCCTATGTCGATACCTTGCTTGGCCCGTCAGGCGTCGTCATGCGGTGCCGGTTGCCACCATTGCTTACAGGTGGCCTCATCCAGAAAACACCAGGCCAGGATCCGGCTCACCTTGTTGCCCTGCGCCATGTCGATCACCCGCACCTGACGAGCACCGACCTGGGCCAGCGCCTTCTTCGCAGCCGGCAAGTTCTCCTTCTTCGACACCAGCGAGCTGAACCAGAGACACTGGCTGGCGAACTCCTTGCTCTGGGCAATCATGGTGGCGAGAAACGCGGCCTCTCCCCCTTCGCACCAGAGCTCGGCCTTCTGGCCGCCGAAATTGAGCACAGGCCCCCCCTTAACGGCTTTGCCTAGGTTGCGCAGCTTGCGCTCGCTGCCCTTGCTCGCCTCATCGAGCGAGCCATGAAACGGCGGGTTGCACAGGGTCAGGGCGAAGCGCTCCTGCGGGCTTATGATGCCGTGAAAGACATGTTTGGCATTGCCCTGATGGCGGCACTCGACCTGTCCACCCAGCCCGTTGCTCTTGGCCAGCAGGTTCGCTGCCTTGACCGAGACAGGATCGATATCCGACCCGACGAAGCGCCAGCCATATTCGCGCGCCCCCAGCAGCGGGTAGATGCAGTTCGCCCCCACCCCAATATCCAGCACTCGTACCCCCTTGCCGGTCGGTACGCGTCCCGCACTCTCGGCCAGCAGATCCGCCACCCGATGCAGATAGTCCACCCGCCCCGGGATCGGTGGGCAAAGATAACCCGCAGGCAGATCCCAGTGCTGAATACCGTAGTGCAGTGCCAGCAAGGCCTTGTTCAGCGCCTTGACGGCGGCAGGATCAGCAAAATCCAGGGTCTGGGTACCGTGCTCATTGACGAATACCAAGGGTCGCAACTCGGGGGTACGCTGGCAGAGCGCATCGAAATCATAGGGAGCCTGATGGCGATTGCGTGGATGCAATCCGGATTTACGGTGGGAGGGGGTCTTCATGCTGGGCCTGCCGAGGGAAAACGGGCCCACACTATAGTGATTTGGCCCCGGAAAGTCTAAATCACAGCCACAAAAAACCGGGCTTCAGGTGCCCGGTTCAAGTGAGGTTGGAAAAACAGTCCGTACTGCGAGCCGCTTATCCAGCCTGACTCAGATGTCGATCCGGCGTGCTTGCCAGAACTTGCTGCGCCAATAGGAGCTATTCAGCTTGGAGCGCGTCACTCCGGCACGGGTCGAGGCGTGGATGAATTCACCATTGCCTACGTAGATACCGACATGATTGAGACGACGATTGATCTTGAAGAACACCAAGTCCCCTTCGACCAGATCTTGCTTGGAAACACGAGTCCCTTCATGGACTTGGGAGCGGGTGTCACGGGGTAATTCGACACCGACAGCATTGCGGAACACTTCACGGGCAAAGGCGGAGCAATCTATGCCTCGCTGGCTGCTGCCCCCCATACGGTAAGGAACACCACGCCACTCTTTATATACTGTCAGGATTTCATTCACATCGGGTGTTTGCGAAGCTTCCGGTTCAATAATGGGTTCCATCATGGAAACTTCAATCTTGCTCGCGACCTCGGGCTGGGGTGCCGAAGCACAACCCACCATTCCGAGCGCGACCAGCAGCAGTATCAGGTGGCGCAATCCTTTATCCCCGCAAAAATAGTAAAACTTGTTAAAATACGGCCCCAAAGGGCAATTTATAAGGCAACAGCACTTGACTATATCCAAGAATCCTATTGAGGCAAGTGAAAATCCCAATCGAGATCACATTTTTGCAAGTAAATGCATTATTTACCGTGATTAATGTGAGCATGCCCAAACAATATACAATCTCGAAAGCGACCGTCCTTGCTCGATTAAACTGACTCTTATCGCTGTTTCATCCCTCTTTTAAAGTGAAAAATTATGATCGCTGTGGATCTCTACTTGTTAAAACCGGCAAATGTCAGCGTCGACCAGTTGGCTCTGCTGCCGGACGCACTCTCCCCGACAGAGCGGCAACAGTGGCAGGGGATCCACCACCAAGGACGCCGCCAGGAGTTCCTGGTCAGCCGAGTGCTGCTCAGGTGCCTGCTGGCCGATCGCCTGCGGTGCCAGGCCAGCGAGCTGCTGTTTTGCACCAACCCCCACGGCAAACCCGAGCTGAGCGACCAGCGCTGGCAGTTCAACCTCAGCCACAGTGGCGACTGGCTGGTGATCGCACTCTGTGCCAAGGGGCCACTTGGGGTAGATGTAGAGTTGGGTCAGCGTCGCCGCCAAACCCTGCCACTGGCCAGACGCTTCTATGCAACCAGCGAGTACGAGTGGCTCGCCGCCCTGCCGGCTGAAGAACAGGAAAGCGCCTTCTATCGGCTCTGGTCACGCAAGGAGGCGGTGTTGAAGGCCCATGGTGCCGGCATTGCCGCCGGGCTCGACAAGATATGCTTTGTGCCGCAGCAGGAGTGGCGGCTCGATAACAGGCTCGATGAACACGATTACCAGGTACAGGATTGGCCCCTTGGCGGCGGCTGGCTCAGCCTCGCCGCCCCGACCCTGGCCGTCAACGGCTGGCTGCTGGACGACAACTTGAAATCCGCCCCTATCAACCCCATGTTAACTCACACCATTTTCCAAGAGACAGCCTCATGATCGTCGACATCAATCCCCAGAACTTCCAAGCCGCACTGATCGATGCTTCCATGAAAAAGCCGGTCGTCATCTATTTCCACGCCCCCCAAATGCCCGAGTGCCAGGGCATGACCACGCTGGTGGAGTCACTGGTTGGCCCGGCCAACCCCCAGGTGACCCTGGCCAGGGTCGACATGAACGATCCGCAGCTGCAACCGCTGGCCAGCCAGCTTGGTCTGCGTGCCCTGCCTGCACTGGTACTCTTCCATCAGGGTCGCCCGGACGAGCAGGCTATTCTGGAAGGGCCGCAGGACGAAGCAACCCTGCGCCACTATTTTGCCGCCTTCGCTCCCAAGGAGGAGGAACTGCTGTTCGAGCAGGCGCAGCAGGCTCTGGCTGACGGTCAGGCGGATGTGGCCTATGCCCATCTCACCAAGGCTCACCAGCTGGCCCCAGAGCGCCACGACATCAGCCTGTGGCTCATTCAGGCGGCGCTGGATCTCAATCTGCTAGACGAAGCGCAGGAGCGACTCGGCAAGATCCCCATGATCGCGCAGGATGACCACTATCAGACTCTGAGCTCCCGACTGGCGCTGGCACTGCAGGCCGCAGACAGCCCGGAACTGCGGGCACTGGAGGCACGTTACGAGCAGGATCCTGACAATTTCCCCCTGACCCAGGAGCTGGCGGTGCAATACAACCAGGCGGGTCGACAGGAAGAGGCACTGACCTTACTGTTCACCATCCTCAAGCACGACCTGGCTTTTGGCGATGCCAAGAAGACCTATCTCGACATTCTGACCACCATGGGCGCCCATCCGGCGGCACAGAACTACCGTCGCAAGCTCTACAGCCTGCTCTACTGAATGATCACATGATGAAAAACGGGGGGATGCCGAGGGATCGGCATTGCCTTGGCAAGGCTAGAAAGTTGTGACTCAATGCGGGGAATTGACGAATTTCAGGCAAAAAAAATGGCGCATAAATGCGCCATTTTTTCGCATGGATTACTTCTTGTAGGAAGTAGCCATGTTGTCGATGCGCTGGTTAGCACGCATAGCTTCTTGCTTGGCTTCTGCAACATCAGCAGCGATCTTGGATTGATCAGCACGAACTGCGCTAACATCTTGAGCCAGTTGGTCAACTTTGTTAGACAGATTCTGAACGGAGGTTTCCAGTTCGCTGGTGTTTGCACAACCGCCCAGCAGAGCGGACAGACCAACAACACCTACCAACAACAATTTTTTCATTTTTAAAAGCTCCCTTTAACTCGCCAGACGTTTAGCAAGCGGCATGATTATGGCACAAAAGAATCATACTTTGGATAGGCCCCATCACAGATAAATGCATTAAAACCCTCATTTTTTTTAGCCGCACACTTTATGCGCAAACTTTAAGCAAAAATGAGTGCCTCTGGATGAGGTTCGCACAAAGCGTAACCAAAATTTGGGCTTATTACAATTTCGTATGAGGCTCAAGCTGAACGTTCTGACAACAATTGACGATATTGCACCAGATCTTCGATGGTCAGCACAGGCATCTGATGCAGGCGACCGAAGGCAACCAGGTCTGGCAGACGAGCCATGGACCCATCTTCCTTGGTCAGTTCACACAAGACCCCAAAGGGTTTGAGGCCGGCCAGCTGCATCAGGTCAACCGTGGCTTCGGTATGACCACGGCGTGTCAGTACACCACCGGTACGAGCCCGCAGTGGGAAGACATGGCCAGGGCAATGCAGATCGGACGGTTTGGCACCATCGGCGATAGCCGCACGAATGGTAGTGACGCGATCGGCCGCAGAGACGCCCGTGGTCACCCCTTGTGCCGCCTCTATGGTGACGGTGAAGGCGGTCTGATAGTGGCTGGAGTTCGCCTCCACCATCATGGGCAACTCAAGCTGACGAACGCGCTCGTCGGTCAGACAGAGGCAGACGATGCCGGAGCACTCCCGGATCATCATGGCCATCTGTTCATTGGTCATGGATTGGGCGGCGAAGATGAGGTCGCCTTCGTTCTCCCGATCTTCATCGTCGGCGACCAATACGCCACGACCGGCCCGCAGAGCCGCCAACGCCGCTTCGACGCGAGCAAGGGGATCACCAAATTCACTGAGTAGAGACTGATTCATGGTAAGACTCCTAAAACAAGACAAGGACCAGAATCAGGGCATGGAAAGGCAGACAGAGATAGGTATGCAGCGGCCAGCCCAACGGGGCCATGCCTGCAATATCTGTCTTATCCTCTTTCATCCGGACTATGACCGTCGGCTCCGGCATCTCACCGGATCTGCTGACCCCAACCCTGGTTACAAGGTCGGGCGCTCGCGGGCTCCCCGAGTCAGATCGGGATACCGCCGGTGGGGAATTTCACCCCGCCCTGAGAATAAGCGCACATAGCCTAAAGAAAAAAAACGCCGGATACCAGCCCAAAACCCATCAAGAATGAATGTGGACCCGACCAACACCCACAGCCAACGACTTGGCTCACGCACGCACGGCGCACTGTCTTTTCTGATTTTGTTTATGGCATAGTGCCTGAAAAAACGCGCAGCCTGCGCAGACTCAGGCGCCAATACCACAAACGGAATCATGACAGAGATGGAAAAGAAAATACTGCTGACGGACTGTCCGGACGCCAAGGGCCTCATCGCAAAGATCACCAACATCTGCTATAAGCACCAGCTCAACATCAACAAGAACGACGAGTTCGTGGATAACGAAAACGGCCGCTTCTTCATGCGCACCGAGCTGGAGGGGCGTTTCAACGACGAAACCCTGCTGGCGGATCTGGATGATGCCCTGCCCACCGGTGCCCAGCGCCGCCTGGTCAAGGCGGGCAAGAAGCGCATCGTCATCCTGGTGACCAAGGAGACTCACTGCCTCGGCGATATTCTGATGAAGAACTACGCCGGTGCACTGGACATGGACATAATGGCGGTGATCGGCAACTACGATACCCTCGCCGAACTGACCGGCAAGTTCGACATCCCGTTCCACACCGTCAGCCACGAGGATCTGAGCCGCACCGAGCACGAAGAGCAAGTACGCGCCATCATCGACGGCTATCAGCCCGACTACGTGATCCTGGCCAAGTACATGCGGGTGCTGACTCCGAGCTTCGTCGAGGCCTATCCGCGCAAGATCCTCAACATACATCACTCCTTCCTGCCGGCTTTCATCGGTGCCCGCCCTTACCGCCAGGCGTTCGAGCGCGGAGTCAAGCTGATCGGCGCCACCGCCCACTTCGTCACTGACGATCTGGATGAGGGCCCCATCGTCGAGCAGGACGTGATCCATGTCGGCCACGCCTTCAGTGCCGACGACATGGCCAAGGCCGGTCGCGACGTGGAGAAATCCGTGCTGAGCCGCGCACTGGAGCTGGTGCTCAACGAGCGGGTGTTCGTCTACGGCAACAAGACGGTGGTGTTCAAGTAACCCACCTCTGGCACCACGCCAGAAACAACAAAGGCTCCTGCGGGAGCCTTTGTTGTTTCTGCACTGCCTTTTCTTGCTCTCGGCTTACAGCGGCAGACCATTGATGGTCATGACACCCTTGTCGAGCTTCAGCTCGGCAGTCAGCTGGGCGTTGTCCGCCTTGAGATAGCCCATGGCAGTAAGCTGTTCCAGCATGGGAGCCAGTTGCGGTACCGCCTTGCCCAGCTTGCCGCTGAGGTTGGCGTGCAGCAGACCGGACAGGGCATGCATCCCCTCTTCACTGTTGAACAGCTGCTCCAGCGAGGTGGCCGCCAGCTTGACGTCCCCCTTCATGGCGACGGGCTCGCCGTTGAGCTGAGCGCCCAACTCCACCAGCTCCAGAGTCGCGCCGCGCTTGAGCAACTTGTCCAGCGCCTGCTGAATGGCTTGATCTTCCACCCCTTGCCCACTGGCGGCCTGCAGCGCCTGATAGCCTTCCAGATCCAGTCCTTTGAGATTCAGGGCCAGCTTGCTCTGGGTCAGCGCCAGGTTGTCGGTCTCGTTCTCCAGATTGAGGGTGTTCAGCTTCACCCGATAGCTGCTGGAGAGGGTCTGGGCATCGTCCCCTGCCAGCTGGGTTTCCGTGGTCAGCCCCTGCAGTGACACCTTGACGCTGTCAGGCAGTTGCACCGACAGCGCGGAGAGAGACATGTTACTGCGGGGAGAGAGCCAGATGCCGCTGATTTCGGCCATGTCGGCACTGCCCTTAAGCTCGGCCAGCACCATGTCCATCTTGTTCTGCTCTTCGTGCAGCGTCATGCCCTGCCAGTGGAAGGTGACGTGACCATTGCCTTCCAAATCACCGTGGTAGTCGCCCTTCATGGGCAGGAAACTGAACTCGTCGAGCCCCTGCTTGACCTTGAATTCGTTGGCCCAGAAGCGACTGCTGTTGCTGGCGGTCCACAGGCTACTGACCGACTCTATGCCAAATTGCCACTGCTCCAGCTTGAGCGAGCTGAACACCGGGGCCAGCGAGCCCTGTGTGGTGTCAAGCAACATGTGGCTCTTGATATAGAGCGGCAGGATACGGCTGTTGACGATGAACTGCGCCCCGACCGGCTCGCTCCCTTCCAGCTGACCATCCAGGTGGGCCAGGGTCTGCGGCGTGACCACCACCTTCAGCACGCCATCGCGGGTGAACAGGTTGCTGGCGCCAGGCAGCCAGGTCAGCTCGATGCCGCTCTCCTGCTTCACCTTGGCAATCTGCTCAGCCATGATGCGATCGAACGTATTGCCCGTGTACCAGCAGGCACCCAATCCACCGACTACCAGGGCCGCACCGACGGCCAGCGCTACTCGCTTCTTCATCTTTATATGATTCTCCAAAGGCTCATTGCCGCACTCTACGGGGCCATATCGGGGCTAGGCAAGTCCAATTCGGCCTCGGCCGCAAATATGTGCTGTCACAGCAAGGGGCTGAACAAATAAAAGATGTTCTCCATCACCTTCTTGTACCAGGGGCGGGCACGCCACTTGGCCAGCGACATGGGGGTCGCCTCTATCATGTAGCCCTGTACCAGCCGGGTCATCTCGGCGACAAAAACCGGGTTGTCGATGAGCAGGGTCACCTCGAAGTTGAGCCAGAGGCTACGCCTATCCAGATTCACTGTGCCCACCAGGGCGAAGTCGTCATCCACCAGCACGCTCTTGGTGTGTAGCAGCCCGGCATCGTAGCGGTAGACCTCGACCCCGGCCTCCAGCAGCTCTTCCATGAAGGCGTTGCAGGCATGATTGGCCATCAGGGAGTCGTTGCGGGCGGGCAACACCAGTTGCACCTTCACCCCGCGCGCCGCCGCCGAGGAGAGCGCCGCAGCCAGCGGATCGTCCGGCACGAAATAGGGGGTGGTCAGCACCAGATGGTGACGGGCCTGATAGATGGCCAGCAGCAGGCTCTGCTGGATGCAGTCGCCGCCGACGAAGGGACCTGACGGAATGAGCTGGGCCCGGTAATTGCTCTGGGGCCAAGCCTCGGGCTCGTGCTGCAGGCTGTCGAGCAGCCGCTCGCCGGTCTCCATCTCCCAGTCCCAGACGAAGATGGACCACATCAGCGGCACCATGGGCCCCTGCACCCGGATCATGATGTCTACCCACTGGCCGACCCCGGCGTTCTGCTTGAAGAAGCGGGGATCCACCATGTTCATGGAACCGGTGTAACTCACCCTGTCGTCGATCACCACCAGCTTGCGGTGCATGCGCAGATCCTGGCGCTGGAACGGGATGCGCCAGGCGCCGACCGGCAGCGCCTCTACCAGCTTGACCCCCGCCTTGCGCAACTTCTTCGGCCAGGGCGAGCGGAAGAAGGCCTTGCTGCCCATGGAATCGAGCAGCAGACGACAATCTACGCCGCGCGCCGCCACTTCCATCAGCGCCTCGCACACTTCGTCAACATCCCCACCCGGGTGCCAGATGTAGAACTCCAGATAGCAGGACTGGGAGGATTGACGGATGTCGCGCACTATCTCGCACAAGATGGATTCCGGCTTGCTCAGCAGCGTCATCCGGTTGCCGGAGAGCATGGGCATGGACAGCCGGCTCTGGATCAGATCGTGCAGCGGTTGGGCCTTGCTGCCCACCTCGCAGCAGTGTTGGGGGAAGAGGCGGGCCAGCTGGCGGATCCAGATGGCGTAAGGGCGGTACATGGCCTGAGCCCGTTCGGCGCGGCGGCGGCCAAGACGGATCTCGCCAAACAGCACGTAGAAACCGACCCCGGCAAACGGGATGGCATAGATAAGCGCCAGCCAGGCCAGCGAGACGCCGATGGGGCGCCGTTTCATCACCACCCGCAGGGAAACCCCCGCCACAATCACGGTGTGAAATAGCAGCAGCAACCCGCCGAGGAACTGGGAAAACAGCAGCTGGATGTCGTGCTCCAAGCCATTGATCAAGAGAACTCCTTGTACACCAGAGTGGCCTCGGTGGGCAGATCCCACGGGGCCAGGATGGTATGCTGTAAAACACACCCATTCTATCAGGTCGTTAGCATGATCCTGCAATCTATGCTACTGAGTCTGGCCATGCTAGGCCAAGGCTCATATGACATCAATGAGCAACAGATAAACCAGTACCTGCAATCCCAGGTACAAGTGAACAAACAGCTGGAGCTGCCCGGCATCATCAAGGCCCATGTGCAGCTCGAGCAGAGCGACGTCCAGATTGGGCGCCAGAGCCCGGATACCGCCCGTGTCTATGGCAAGGGCAAGCTGAAAATCACCCTGCCGGATCAGACCGAATACGACGCGCGCCTGAACATGACCTACGAGGCCAGGCCGCGCTATGACAAGGCCCAGAGCGCACTCTTCCTCGACAATATGAAGTTGATTGAGTACAAGCTGGAACCGGAGGCGGCGCAGCAGAAGTTCGGCTTCATGCTGGGCATGCTGCTGCAGAGCATGGAGAAACGGCTGGAGACCCAACCTGTCTATCGCCTCAACGACAAGGACACAAACCAGGCCTGGTTGAAAGAGAATCTGCTGGGGATTGAGCTGTCACCAGGCAAAATTCACCTGCTAACCAACCCCAAATGAGCCTTTAGTTGTAGGCGGGGGCCTTGGCCTGACGCACCAGCAGCTCGATCTGGTAACCCTGTTCGCGCTGCTGGTCATAGAGGGAGAAGAGCGGGCCATCCAGCTCGTGCAGGGGTAGGTCGGTAAAACCGGCTTTGAGGTAAAACGGCTTCTCGAACGGCAATGCCTGGCACACCACCGGCTTGTCCAGCAGATCGTTGCAGGCGTGCTGCAACAGACGGGAGCCCAGTCCCAACGACTGGTAATGGGGCAGCAAGCGAAAGCCGCACAGGTGGTAGTAATCCTCTTCGTCGCGCAGACGCACGACGCCCACCAGCCAGTTAGCGTCGCGCACCACGAAGATACGCTCGGCCAGATCCGGCACGTAATGGGAGAAAGTGGTTTCGTAGTAGTCCCTGATTAGGGAAAGATCCGCATCACAGTACTCTTCAAACGTGATCGCCATCGCCCGCTTGCTTATCACACCCGTTCCATCCTTGGACACTCGGCCCAGTCCTCAATATTCAGTTGCAGTTCGGAGAGAGATCCGACCAGATTAACCGGCAAGATATCACGCCATTTAATAACAAAACAGCCAATAACAACCCGGCTTACGCACTTTTCAACAGGCGGCTGGCCGCAGGAAGTCGGGGGCAAGCCTATCACGCTATTCCCCGCACGGGCACTGCTTGCGCGAACCGCCCGATTTTACGGCAAGGCCTTGCTCGAACATCAAATGGCGCCGATTGAGTATCATAAAATATTTTTGTAAACATTTGTTAACAATTGACACTGTTCATCCACTGCAACAAAAGCCTCATTCGAGTAGCAATTCTGACCTGTCACCCTATGGTGAAACCTTGGCATAGCGTCGCGCTGTCGTTGCCTGAGTGGGATCACTCCCACGCTGACACCTCACCCCCTTGCCAAGGAGATACCATGTTCAGACCCATTCCTTCACTGCTGATGCTGGCCTTGCTCCCTACCGCCAGCTGGGCCGGCGACATCCACACCCCGCTTGCTCCCTACCACTTCACCCGACAGCAGCTCAGCGCCACTGACGCTGTCACAGTGCCACTGGACGAGGCCCACTTCGTGTTTGGCGAGGCAGCCATGGCATTCGATCTGCACGACTTCCTGCTGCAACAGGCGCCTCACCTGCTGCCCAAGGAGGAGGTGATCCTGCACTGGAGCGGCATCACCAGCCTCAACCCCCAACTGCTGCTGGCCCTGATGGAGGCGAGCAGCCAGCTCATCTCGGCCCCCTCGGAACAAGCCATGGCGGCCCCGTTCGCCCGGCTGGTCAAGGCCCGGGGATTCGATAACCAGTTCGAGCAGATGGCGCGCCAGCTCTCTGCGCGCTTTTATCAGGCCCTGGCACAGTTGCGCAATGCCCCAGCGCTGTCCCCGCTCGCCGCGCACCAGGCCGCTCTGGCCAGCCTGCTTGCCCCCCACGAGCGGCAGCAGTTGAGCGAGCAGTGGCAGACCCTGTTTGGCAAGGAAGCCATGATCTCGCCCAGGGCGCAGACGGCCACACCGTCGGACCAGCTGGCCGGTGGCCAGTTCCAGCTGCCCTGGCGCCAGGGTTACAGCTGGCAGGTGAACGGCGCCCACTCCCATACCGGCTCGGGCTCTCCCTACTCCTCCATCGATGTCTCCTACGACTGGCCGGGGTGGGGCAGCGCCACCTATACGGTCACCGCCGCCAACGGCGGGACCGTCACCGTCTTCTCCCGCTGCCAGATGCGGATCACGGCCCCCAATGGCTGGGCCACCAACTATTACCACATGAGTGGCATCTCGGTTCGTAGCGGTGACTACGTGGCCGCCGACACCCCTATCGGCACCTATGCCAGCAATCGCAACGAAGCCCTGTGCGAGGGCGGCTCCTCCACGGGCCCGCACCTGCATTTCTCCCTGCTCTACAACGGGGTGTTCCAGTCCCTGCAGGGGCAGCGTCTGAGCAGCTATGCGGTCAACGTCGGCACCAGCAACTACGACGACAACTGCAACCGTTTCTGGCTGCAAAACAGCCGCAACGGCCAGCGTTTCTGTGCCTGGCAGCCGCTCTACAACAATGGTCTCGACTGAGCCGATTACATCATGGGTAAGTCGCTCATGACAGGGCTCGGCGGTTTCATGCAAGCCGTCACAGATCGGCATATGCCCCTTTGAAAGTGCTCACAAAACAGCCACAAGGAGATTGCCGGCCAGCCAGACCAGTGTGAGGCTCTGGGTGCCCATATGGGCACCCAAACAAGGACTGACAATAATGAAAAAAATCGCGGGAATCTGGGTGATCGCAGGCATGCTGATCGCCCCGCTGGCGCAAGCCGACGTCATACTGCACGCCTTCAACTGGAAATACAGTGACGTCACCGCCAAGGCCGATCTCATCAAGGCCGCCGGCTACAAGCAGGTGCTCATTTCGCCTCCCCTCAAATCATCCGGCAACGAGTGGTGGGCACGCTATCAACCGCAGGATCTGCGCCTTATCGACACTCCCCTTGGCAACAAGCAGGATCTCGAGCAACTGATCGCCGCCATGCAGGCGCGGGGCATTGCCGTCTATGCGGACGTAGTGCTCAACCACATGGCCAACGAGAGCTGGAAGCGCAGCGATCTCAACTACCCCGGCAGCGCGCTGCTCGACCAGTATGCGGCCAACCCGGCCTACTTCGAGCGCCAGAGGCTGTTTGGTGATCTGGGGCAGAACTTGCTGGCCGGATCGGATTTTCACCCCGAAGGCTGCATCACCGACTGGCACGATCCGGGTCACGTCCAGTACTGGCGCCTGTGCGGTGGCGCCGGTGACAAGGGGCTGCCGGATCTCGACCCCAACAACTGGGTAGTGAGCCAGCAGCAGGCCTATCTCAAGGCGCTCAAGGGGATGGGGATCAAGGGCTTTCGGGTCGATGCGGTCAAGCACATGAGCAATTACCAGATCAACGCCGTGTTCACCCCCGAGATAAAACAGGGCGTGCATGTGTTTGGCGAGGTGGTCACGTCGGGGGGCGCCGGCAGCACGGATTACGAACGCTTCCTCAAACCTTATCTCGACAGCAGCGGTCAGGGGGCCTATGACTTCCTGCTGTTTAACTCCCTGCGCGGGGCCTTGGGTTATGGCGGCAGCATGAACCTGCTGGCGGATCCGGGGGCCTACGGACAGGCCCTGCCGGGCAACCGGGCCATCACCTTCGCCATCACCCACGACATTCCCACCAACGATGGCTTTCGCTACCAGATCCTCAACCAGACCGACGAGACGCTGGCCTATGCCTATCTGCTTGGCCGCGATGGTGGCTCACCGCTGGTCTATTCCGATCACGGCGAGACCCAGGCCAAGGATGGGCTGCGCTGGCAGGATTATTACCAACGCGCAGATCTCAAGGGAATGATCCGCTTCCACAATGCGGTGCAGGGCCAGCCTATGCAGCTCATCGGCAGCGGCGACTGCTTCGTGCTGTTCAAACGCGGCAAGCTGGGGCTGGTCGGCATTAACAAATGTGACTACGAGCAGGAGTACTGGCTGGATACCGCCAAGTTCGAGATGAACTGGTATCGCAACTACCGGGACGTGCTCGATCAGAACGCGCTGCTCAATGTGCAGAGCCAGTGGGTCCGGGTCGCTATTCCTGCCCGCAGCGCCCGGCTCTGGCTGCAGGACTAAGAAAGAGAGATCAAACCGGGGCCGCCACCGTGCGGCCCCTCTTTTTGCCGGTTTATTTCAGGCGCCGCGATCATCGGCAGCTTGTTCTGCCACCGTCATGATGCTTTACTCAACAAGCCTAACGAGGCTGAAGGAGCAAGCCGTTGAAATCATGGATGTTGATGGAATTGATCCCGCTGTTTTCCCCGCCCGGCTGGAGCCAGACTCCCCCACCGGCCGAGGTGGTGATCCTGACCACAGAGGCGCAAGCCCCCCTCCCCGTTCCTCTGGTGGCTCCCAAGTCAGTGCCCGCGCCCAGCGCACTCCCCGACCCCAGCCGGCTGACCACCAGCCTGCCGCCCGGCACTCGCCAGATCCAGGTCTACAAATCGGTCCAGAAAAACGGCGTGATACGCTACTCCGATATGATGCCGGAGCAGGGCCACTACGAGCTGCTGCTGTTCAACGACTGCTACGCCTGCGACCCGGCCTCCAAGGTCAACTGGCACACGACCGGCCTCTTCCTCTACGACTACGCCAGCACGATACAGGCGGCAGCCAAGGCCTATCAGGTGGAGCCCGCGCTCATCCGGGCGCTTATCCACGCCGAATCCGCCTTCAACCCGCTGGCGGTCTCCCGCAAGGGGGCCATGGGGCTGACCCAGCTGATGCCGGCCACGGCGCACGAACTGGGGGTCGGCGATGCCCTGATAGCCGAGCAGAATATCTTTGGCGGGGTGAAATACCTGTCAGGCCTGCTCAAGCAATATGACGGCAACATAGCGCTGGCGACCGCGGCCTACAACGCGGGGGCCGGAGCGGTGCAAAAACATGGGGGCATCCCCCCTTATGCCGAGACCCGCGCCTATGTGGAGCGGGTGCAGCTATTGCATCAACGCTATAAAGAGATGCTGCACACCCGGGGGCTGTGACCACACTCCCGTGGCGCAACCGCTGGCACAAGATCCCCCTGATACCGGGCCCCACGGCTGTCCAGCCCGAACTCGACGTCTGAATGCATACCCCTGCGAACAGCACACATGGGGCCTGTTGATACCCACGTTTTTGTCACGGATCACGCTTTCGGTGCAATCACGCGATAGGCCAATGCCCCCAGAATGGCACCGACGTTCGGAGCAACCCGGGGTAAGGAGCCGGGGCTCACGAGGTCGCCGTTGTTAAACGGCGCCACATTATGGGCGGGTGACATGACGAGGCGACGTAAACCACGTCTCGCCAAGAAAATGTGATTAAGGTAACAAGCCATTGATTAGTTAAGAGTATTTTCGTCACCCCCCAGGCTGGTTGTCCCGATTGGAGTCACACCATGTGACAAAACAACTCGTGACTCGGTTAAGGCTTTTAGCAAAGGGTGGCGCGCACCTGAGCGTGCCAGGCGCAACGAATAAACAAGGAGGGCGCCCGGGCGCCCTCCTCTCACACTGCTCTTTAGACGCGGCAGGCTTCAGCGATAGCGGCCACGCACCGAGCTGGTGGCCCGCCCCGCCATCTTGATCAGGCTCTGGCGGGTATGGAAGTGGCAAATAGCCACCCCGAGCGCATCCGCCGCATCCGCCTGGGGCGTGGCCGACAGCTTGAGCAGATGGGTCACCATGTGCTGTACCTGCTCCTTGGCCGCCCCCCCCGTGCCCACCACGGCCTGCTTGATCTGGGTCGCCGAGTATTCGCTCACCGGCAGCAAGGCATTGACCGCCGCGACGATGGCGCTGCCCCTGGCCTGACCGAGCTTCAGGGCCGAATCGGCGTTGCGAGCCATGAAGACCCGCTCTATGGCAAACTCGTCGGGCTTGAACTGGGTGATGATCTCGCTCACCCCGTCATACACCTGCTTGAGGCGGGACGGCAGCTCGCCCAGGTCGGTGCGAATACAGCCTGATCCCAGGTATTCCGCCTTGCCCGCGACGATGCGGATAACACCATAGCCGGTGATCCTGGAGCCCGGATCTATCCCCAGGATAATGCTCATGGCAGCTCCGCCATACACGCCTGAGGGCGGCTCACACCCTCATCACCACTGAGCCGGGGGCCCGGCTCCATTCCGAAAATAATGCTCATGACACTCTGTTGCTCTGAAGGCAGTTCATGGCCGCCAAGATAGCAAACAAGCGTCCGCTTGGCTCGCGCGGCGGCGCCCTCGCCTGCTGACTGCGCAGGGATCCGTCATCTTGTACAGTAGTCTGCCGGTTTACTCACCCGTGCGGGCCCGATAAATCAGGCTCGACAGGCGCAGGAGAGGGGTCAGGTCGCGAGCGCCACCAGCTGCTCCGCCAGCCGGTGACCATGCAGGCAGGAGGCGATCAGCTCGCTATCGGCCTTGCCCGATGCAATTTGCTGATACCAGTGTTCCAGCATGGCGGCAAAGCCCCGCTGGGCCAGCACCGGCTGCCAGTCGTTGGGGGCAAGCGTCTCGGCCTCCTTGTCGCGGGCGATGATGCCGCGAGTGCAGTTCTCCAGGTGCAGGGAGAGGTTGTCGCCATAGGCGTCGATGCGCTCCTCAGTGATGCCAGCACTGCGATTCATGCTGCCGCTGATAGCGCGATCACCGCTCTGCCAGCTGACGCTCACCCCGGCCAGCAGGCTGTTGTCCTTGGCATCCGGCCGCAATACCGCCTGAAAATCCCCGTCCGGCGCGCCGCCATAGAAGCAGAGGCTGTCGAGCACATGGATAAAATCATCGAACAGGAACTGACGGGGTGCCCCCGGCAGAGCATGTCTGTGTTTTTGCCAGTTAAGCTCGGTGAGCGGCTGGGCACGGGCGGCATCCATGGCGGGCAGATAGCGGCGGTTAAAGCCGACAAACAGCGGGCAATCCTGCGCCATGGCGAGGTCGGCGAGCACCTCCACCTCAGCTGCGTTGTCACAGAGCGGCTTGTCGACAAAGGTGGGGATCCCCGCGCGCAGGCTCTGCTCGGCAAGCTCGCGATGCACCGCGGTGGCGGCGTGGATCATCACGGCATCGGGGCGACTGGCCAGCAGGGCATTAACATCGGTGTACGACTCGGGGATCCGGTACTGGCGGGCCAGCCGCGCCAGCACCGCCGGATTGCGGGTGCAGAGCAGCGGCGTCACCCGCTCATCGCTCGCCAGCAGCGGCAGATAGGCTTTCTGGGCGATATCCCCCAGACCAATCAGGGCAATGCGCATCTCAACTCCTTTTCACTCGATAACGGGATAAGTAGATAACTGCCCGCACCATCGCAGGATGTCCCCCCGCAGCGCCAGCCTGCTGTTAGCCACTCTGGCTGGCGGCGGCCTTTCTCTGCCAGTGGCTGCGTTATCTGGGCGCGAGGTCGCTGACCGACTTAATCACCTCGGCCATCCACTCGATAGCCAGATTGCCCTGACTTTTTCTGTGTCTGCCGACCACCACCTCGAACGGCTGCGGCGCTCCGGCCAGCTCCAGCACGCGAAAATCGCCGAGGGCGGCGATGGCCGACGGAATGCAGGCGGCCACGTCATTGACCGACATAAAGGCTTGCAGCGAGGTGTAGCAGGGGAGCGTCGCCACCGCCGAGCGGGCGACCTGCTTCGGGCTCATCTGCCCTTCAAAATTGCCGACGCTGCTGGCGAACTGCACAAAGGGGATGGCCGCCATGTCCTGCGGCTGGGCGTTGTCGGCAAAATATCGGGAATCCTGGCGCAGCACGCAGCAGTAGTGATCCCGGCGCAGGGTGGCGCGCAGCAACCCCGGGTCGATATAGGCATCGAAACCAATCACCAGATCACTCTCGCCGCTGGCCAGAGCCGCCAGATGCAGCTCGGCCTGAAAGTCCACCACATCGAGCCGGATGGAGGGTGCCTGGCGTCGCAGGGCGCTCGCCAACCTTGGGATAATGGCGAGCTGGGCATACTCGTTGGCCATCACCCTGAAGGTGCGCTGGCTGCTGGCCGGAACGAAGGGGGCGGCCACAAAGACCCCGTCGATATCGACCAGGATCTGCTCAAACTTGTCGGCCAGCTCGCAGGCGTAGTCAGTCGGCTGCAAACCGGCGCTCTGGCGGATAAACAACTCGGCGGGAAAGGCGTCGCGCAGCTTTTTCAGATGGCTGCTCACCCCCTGCTGGGAGATCTCCAACAGCTCGGCCACCCGCGACACACTCTTGTGTCTGACCAGCAGCACCAGCACCCGCATCTGCCTGATATCGATCTTCTCCACCCTCACCCACCAATTTCAGTTGTATCACATACAAATTATCCATAATTTACATTGTATCATTGGCTCTCTAACCTTGCAGCTCTTCCAGCAAAGCGAGGTTAACGATGAAAACTGTCATTCTGATTGGTGCTCAGGGGAAAATGGGGCAAGCCGCTCTCAGTGGTCTGGGCAAGCACAAGGTGATCACCGCCAGCCGCTCCGGTGAGGGGTGTGATTTTCAGGTGGATATCACCAGCAAGGAGTCTATCGAGCGGCTCTACCAAAACGTGGGTTCCTTCGATGCGGTGGTCAATACCGCCGGCTATTGCGAATACGCCCCTTTTGGCGAGATGAGCGACGAGCAGTGGCAAACCACCATCCAGAGCAAGCTGATGGGGCAGATCAATCTGGTCAATGTCGGCCTCAACTACATCAATCAGGGCGGCTCCTTCACCCTGATCTCCGGCATCCTCAATATCAAGCCGATCCCGCTGGCCATTGCCGATGCCACCACCAGCGGCGCCATCGATACCTTTGTCCAGTGCGTGGCCCACGAGCTGCCCCGTGGCATCCGCATCAATGTGGTCAACCCGACCGTACTGGAAGAGGCGTGGGAGGTATATGGCGAGATGATGCCCGGCTTCCAGCCGGTGCCGGGCGCCCTGGTCGGCAAGGCGTTTGAGCGCTCCGTCGATGGCTTTATTACCGGTCAGGTGCTCTATGTCGATGCCTGATCCCGCTCAGCCGTGATCCCTTTGCCTGTTGTCATACCCTGTCGATGATTTTCCTCTTCCCCGAAAGCGCCCTGCTCTCGGGGCTTTTTGTATTGAGGCCGCCATCCCTGCCAGCACTGAGTCGTATCGTCAGCAGATGGAACAACCATTCGTAATCGGCCGGTTTGGTGATTTGGTGCAAAAAATGATGAATTTCTGATGGTTACCTCCATTTTATGCTCGCTGGCACAGCTTCGTTTGGCTTACCATAGCCATCCAGAACCTGTTGAACTGCGATGGGTTGCTATCAGCGCGGGTCAACGAAGCATATTGGAAGCTGTAATCCACGGGCGGTAGCGTGATTAAAATAAAGAAACATCAAACGTAAGACCAATAAATTTCCACATTCAATAAGGTAGTCATTAGAGAAAGGTGGGTGTCCCAGATTTCCCCGGATGGTTACCTCCATTTTATGCTCGCTGGCACAGCTTCGTTTGACTTACCATTGCCATATGGAACCTGTTGGGCTGCGATGGGTTGCTGCCAGCGCGGGTCAATGGAGCATATTGGAGGCTGTCATCCACGGGCGGTAGCGTGGGATTCAGTAGCATTACGCCTTACCCAGAAAGGTGGGTGTCCCAGATTTCCGCATTAAGCAAGGCATTCAGGCGGGCCAAGGGGATAACAGAGCGCGGCAAGTAGCAGCACGCAACAGGCCACAGCCGCGTAGACACAGCACAAGCAGGAGCATTCAGGAGTATTGCCATGATGATATTCAGCGTCTTTGGCCGACTGGTTGGCGTAAAACGGGAGGGTGAGCAGTGGCTGCTGTTTAACGTCAGCCTGCCCGAGCGCAAATACTCGCGCATCCGCGACGTGATTATTCCCGACTTTCTGACCGAGGATGAGATCCCGCGCTGGCTTGACGATATCTATCACGAAGCCGCCAGCACCGCCCATCCCGATGTGGTGCGTATCGAGTAAACCGCCCGCTTGCTGCCTTGTCAGTCATGTCATCAGAAAGGTGGGTCAGAAAGGTGAGTGTCCCAGATCTCCTCGTTGATGCGTTATTGATGGCGGTTTGGCGACGTAAGCCAACGCAGCCGGTACTGGTGCATTCGGGTCAGGGCAGCAAGTTTACCGGTGGTGAATGGCAGGACTTTCTGAAGGCCCACAACCTGAGTTGCAGTATGAGCCGACGTGGTAACTGCCACGACAATGCTGTCGCCCAGAGCTTCTTTCAGTTACTCAAAAGGGAGCGGATCAAGCGCAGGATTTACCCGACAAGAGATGAAGCCCGCAGCGACGTATTTGATTATATCGAGATGTTTTACAACCCAATCAGGCGCCATGGTTCCAATGATGGGCTGTCATCGGTAGCGTTTGAAAAGCAGTTCAATGTTCAACAACAGAGTGTCTAGAAAACCAGGGGCGATTCAAAGAGCCTATTGGGATAGGCTCTAAATGCCATGGTAGGTTAATTGAGCTTGACATCAATAAGCTCCATGGTAGGTTAGAGGTTGAGCCCTGATGCCGTCGCTAGAGGTAATGAGGAGGTGTAGTAAAGTTAAATATTATTAATCTGTTAATAAATAAGGATGTACGGTATAAAAGCGTTGATATATGTTGTGGATATCTTTGTCATTATTTGATTGCCGAATGTGTTATCCAGCTCGGAGTATGTAGTTAACGAAACGGAATTAATTCTGTGATTTGGCATGGATGTTATATGCGGCATTCGTAACTTTTTACGATCGAATAATGGAATGGAAGTATACAGCTTTTACGCTAAAAAAACATTGACACATTGTTATTAATTGATGATGAGGGTTAATCATGGGTAAAAATAGCAACCACGACCACCACAGTAATCCAGAAAACCATCAGAGCGATTCCCCGCTACCGCCCCCCCCCTATAATCCGTGCGGTGGGTATCCCCCCCCCCCGCCTGTGCCGCATGATCTTTGCTGTGTGCCTCCCCGTCCGCCTGTGTTTGGATATCCTCCCCAGCCAGAGCCTTGTGGTTGCGATACTTATCCTGTTCCTGAAGGCATTACGCCTGCCCATGGCTGGCTTACCACTCCTGTAGGGCGTACTCAATTCGCCATAAATAGGAACTGGTTGAACAATGGCCATCCGGCAAGCGAAATGGAGGGGATGAAAAATTTTCCTTTGTTTACTAACTATGACGATAACAGAGGGCTTATCTGGTTTGACGGTGAAGGTGGCCCGTACGCGGATAGTACCTATATATTTCCTGGCGTATCGTCCCCTTTGCCTGATGGGCTTATTTTTAGTGGCGGCCAGACGGGCGGCAACCGTGGCATCGTGAATTTGACCGATTCTGAACTGCTAAACCAACACGGTGTAGCTTGGCCGAAAACCGCAGTCGAACCCGGTCAGTATTTGACAATCCACTGGAATCATACGGCAGTGCATTCTACCCGTGGCTACCGTTATTTTATTACCCGAGATAATTGGAACCCAAACCAAAGAGCAACACGCGCTGATTTTGAGGAAGTACCGTTTGCCAGTGTTATCAATCGCGCGGGCCAAGGCACTCCAATCTGGGATCAGCAATCGATAGCATTACCGAGGAACAAGACTGGCCATCATATCATTTTATCAATCTGGTTGATTGCTGACACTGGCGCTGGCTTTTATTCCGCATTCGACGTCGATTTTGGCGATGGTGGCCAAGGCGGTGGTGGTGGCGGCGAAGGCGGTGGTGGTGGCGGCGAAGGCGGTGGTAACACTCCCGCGCCGTGGATGATTGGTGTAAGGTATGAGATCGGTGATCTTGTTACCCACCAAGGTTACATCTGGCGGTGCACCTATGCCAATACGTCCAATGCGGGGTGGGCACCGGGAGCACCGGGGGTGTATTTGTGGGAACAAGAAGGACCGATATGAGCCTGCTTCTCCAGAGCATGTAACGCTGAAATATAGGTTGTAATACCACCGGGTGCTGATGCACCCGTTTTTTTGTGCGCGCCTTGACAGGCGCAGTCCATTGACTGTGGTGGTCAAAGGGCGACTTGGAGGTGAAGGTCCTCTACACACCCGGCAAGGGGAAGTAATGGGATGGTCGCCCCTCCCCAAAACGGCATCTGAGTGCCAAAGTGGCGAATGTAAGTTCCCACTGATGAGAGAGGCGACCACCATGAAGGCTACGGCTATCGGCATCGATCTGGCAAAAC
>NZ_JAACGC010000063.1:0-25740 GCF_029237385.1 Aeromonas sp. 1HA1 | reverse complement strand
GAACAGGGATTGCAGGCTGGAGCTCACTCTGGGAAGGCTGGCAAACACTGCAAAGTAAACTGGACGGCTTTATTGCCGCCAAAGAGATGATGGCTTCGGGGATCAAGATCTGATCAAGAGACAGGTTTTACCTTTAGCCTCTCCTTGTGTAAATTGCATGAATATATCTGTGGTATCGGCAAATGATGATGTCAGAAATAATCGTTTCACTTTTCTTTCCCTATAATGAGTGGAGATGTTTTTCATTATGTTTTGAGGGGAGAAGGGGCTGTATTTGTCTGCACCGGGGATATCCGCTACACCCCCAAAACTGATTGCCCTTGTTTTCACCCCGAGTAGCGGTTCGCAATACCATATGGCTGCCACATTTTGGACAGGCGGGGGTGTGATCGCCGAGTGTCTGGCTTATCTCCACCGGGTCATATGCAGCCAAGTTCACGGGGACAGTTTTGGCTGTCATTGGTTTGCTATGTGGAGTGGCATGGCGCGCCTTTAGTTGTGCAACATGCTGTTTATGGATCTGCCAGTTGGCGGCCAGTCGTTCTTGCTGGATGGTTTCGACAATGTGGGAGACTTCGGCAGGGGTCAGTACGGGAGTGGTCTTTCTTTTTATATGGCTGACCAGACCACGCCGCATGACGTTGTCTGGCATGGGCGTCTTGAAGGTGCAGTCGCCAATAAAATAGACGATCGAGTGCAGCTGGTGATCTGCCAGTCCCAGCAGGGATTTGAGAGTCATCACATGCAGATAGTTTTGATGCAGCGGGTTCTGAAAACCGTGCCGGCGTCGAAAGAGTTGCTGGGTCCAGCGCTTGTGTCTTGGATCTCCGAAGATCCACCCCTTCATGTTTTTGGTCTCTATCACAAATACCCCAAAGCGGGAGACGATAACGTGATCGATCTGGGTGGTGCCCTGCTCGAGCGGCAGAGTGACATTGTTCAGCAGCTGATATTCCTGCTTGTCGAGAAAGAGCCGGATGCTGACGTTGATCAACCACTCTCCGATCATGCCCTTGAACCAGGGGCTTTTGGCGATGGTTACCAGCAACAGTAGCGGGAGCAGATACCAGAGTTGAGCCAAAACAACGGCTATTAGAGCGGTAAAGTCCATTTCATTTCTCCTTGCTCCTCGAAACCAGTCCCTGACAGCGGAGGCTTTTTAATTGGCCTTGGCCAGCGCTGGGGCGACCGGGTCAGCGTCATACGGAAAATAGGGTGTCGAAGTGAACTACTTTAGCGAGTTGACTGAGGTGAATGTGTGACCGCTTCCACCAACTGAGTGGTTCATCACTATTTTTCTGCGCCAGTGCCACAGAAAAAGGCGGGGTGATCGGCGAAGGGAGGAGCAGGAAGGGGGGTGGCTTAGAAACCCATCACCAGCCCGACGCAGTAGCAGCTGGTGTTGTGGCTGAACATACCGCGGGCCACCAACCGGGTGTGGGTCACGTTGATGTGATACTTGCTGCTGTCGTGCTCGATCCAGAGCCCCAGCGAGTATTTCGTCGCGCCAAGCCGATTATCTCCGCCGCATTAATTTTTTGTTCACTTGACCGGGTGTATAACGAAAGCCTTTCAAGGAGGAAAAAGAGATGGCGACAGGGTGTGTCAGCCGCAGCGGGGGCCATCCGGTTCCCCAGGATGGATGCTCACTGACGTTGATGGGAGTCACCAGATGCAGGATATACTGCTTGCCATATGGCAACAGGACTTTGACCAATTGATCCAGATGCAGGCGGTGGGCCTGCTCGTCACCTGTCTGGTGGTGATCCTCTTTCTCGAATCAAGCTTCGTCTTTTTGCCCCTGCCTGGTGACAGTCTGGTGCTGCTGGCCGGTGGTCTGGTGGGCATGGGGGTGCTTGGCCCCGAAGTCACACTGATTTACTTGCCCCTTGCCGCCGGGCTTGGCAGCCTGATCGCCTATCTGCAGGGCCATGCGCTGCACGGCACCTCCTTCATGGGCCATGTGGAGCGGATGATCCCCGCTGGCAGTCTGCCACGAGCCTCGCGTCTGCTGCAGAACTACGGTTTCTGGGCTCTGTTCTCCTCCCGTTTCGTGCCCTTTGTCAGGGTGCTGACGCCCATGCTGATGGGGGTTTCGCGCCTGCATCTGCCGCGGGTGATGATGGCAAGCTTTGCCAGCGCCTTCCTCTGGGCCCTGCTGCTGAGTCTGGTGGGCAAGTTCGTGATGGCGGCCCCCGTGTTTGAGCAGTATCACGAGCTGATAACCAAGGGTCTGCTGGTGACTTCCCTTGGCCTGTTCGTCATCGCCATGGCGGCCATTGCCATCCGGCTGTTCAAGCGCCCGACCAACCGTATCCGCTGATCGGCTGCGGGTGGCCAAGGTCACCCGCGTGTTGTTTGTGAATGTTTACCTGGCCAAGGTGCGGTGCCGAGCGGACCGCCAGGGTCGCCTATCCCCGTTCAAGCAGGTACCTGGCAGGAGGATAAAAACTCAGGTCATTTGAGGCAGAATTTGTGATGCCTATCTGTTACACTTCGCGCCCGCCATTTTCCGGCTCACTTTCTGACTTGATGTCGGACGCAGCCACCGGTGGTATCAACCTCCGCCTCGCCTACGCCGAGCCGCAAGCCAAACACAGCCCAGCTGGAACACAGGAACCCAATTTATGAGATTTGAATCGTTCGATTTTGCCCCCGAGATTTTGCGTGCTGTCTCAGATTGCGGTTATCAGGAGATGACCCCTGTGCAGCGCCAGGCGATCCCGACCATACGTCGTGGTCTCGATGTGCTGGCCAGCGCCCAGACGGGTACCGGCAAGACTGCCGCCTTCGCCCTGCCGATACTGCAGCGCCTGGTGGATAAGCCGACCGAGCTGCAACCGTCCAACGCCCGTGTGCTGATCCTGACCCCGACCCGCGAGCTGGCGGCCCAGGTGGCGGGCAACATCAATGATTTTGCCAAGTACCTGGATGTCACCGTGCTGACGCTCGTTGGTGGCGGCAAGCAGGATGTGCAGGCCAAGAAGCTGAAAGCGGGTGCTCACATCATAGTGGCGACCCCGGGTCGTTTGCTGGAGCACCTGACTGCCTGTAACCTCAGCCTCTCTGGCGTCGAGTGTCTGGTGCTGGACGAAGCGGATCGCATTCTCGACATGGGCTTTAGCGCCGATGTGCAGCAGATCCTGCAAGCGGTCAACAAGGACCGCCAAAACCTGCTCTTCTCCGCCACGTTTTCCGACGGGGTGAAGAAGCTGGCCAACGTCATGTTGGACAAGCCGCAGATCATCAGCGTTAACAAGCAGAACTCCACCGCTGACACTGTCACCCACACCGTCTATCCGGTGGAGCAGAAGCGCAAGCGCGAGCTGCTCTCCGAGCTCATCGGCAAGCAGAACTGGCCGCAGGTGCTGGTATTTGCCAGTACCCGTGAAAGCTGCGACGAGCTGGTGGCCGAGCTGAACCTGGATGGCATCAAGTCCGCCGTGGTGCATGGCGACAAGGCCCAGGGCAGCCGTCGCCGCGCCTTGCGTGAATTCACGGAGGGCAAGGTGCGGGTGCTGGTCGCCACTGAAGTGGCCGCCCGTGGTCTGGATATCCCGGATCTGCAGTACGTGGTCAACTATGATCTGCCGTTCCTGGCCGAAGACTATGTGCACCGCATCGGTCGTACCGGCCGCGCCGGCAAGAGCGGTATGGCCATCTCCTTCGTCAGCCGCGAAGAAGAGCGCACCCTGCTCGAGATCGAGGCGCTGATCGGCCAGAAGATCCGCCGTGTCATGGTGCCGGGCTACCAGGTGGGCAACCGTGACGAGCTGATCAAGCAGTTGCAGGAGCGTCGTCGCTTCGGCAAGCGCCCCCAGCGCGATGACAATGCCGCCGCCCAGGCCATGGCCGAAGCCAAGCTGCAGGGCCAGCGCCTCAAGCGTCTGGCGGCAATGAAGAAGCCGCGCCAGCCGAAATAAGCGCGCCCAACCCCGCCCGGGCCTTTCCCTTGTCAGGGCAGGTCGGACGGGGCGATTTTGTCTATAAAGGCGCCACTGGCGCCTTTATGCTGTTGATGACCCGGCCTCTGGCCCGCCCGTCTCTCTGAGGACTCGTGATGACACCTCCCAACTACAATCAGGCCTTGCTCGACATGGCCACCCAGAGCCTTGCCGAGCTGGCGCGTACCGCCGAGCAGAAGGCGGGCAAGCGCACCCCGGCTCAGGAGAGCCATTTTCTCTGCACCTGGATGGCGGACTCCCTCAAGGAGAAGCGCTTCTCCCGGCTGGTGATGGAGGATCTGAAAGGCTGGATCCAGCAGGGCCGCACCCTGGGGGCTGGCGCCGATCTCAAGGGCTTGCTGGAGCGTATCGCCTTCCAGTACGCCCGTGTGCAGGCGGACTCCCAACAGCTCGGCACCAAGCTGGCCACCATGCTGGCCGAGCTGGAAAGCGCGGGTTGGTTAGTGTTTACCGACAGCGAGGTGAGCGCCAAGCTGCGTCTGCAGGGGCAGGGCCAATCCAGCCTGGTGATCTCCAGCCGCGAATATGGCGAGCACCTGGTCCAGGGGGAGTTGATCAAGCCGCTGACCCTCTATGCGCGCTGTGATGAAACCCAACTGGCCGAGGCAGCCTTTCGCCACGGCCTGCTGCTGAGCCAGGGCAACAAGAAGACCACGCTGGTCAAGCACCACAAGGCGTATTGTCTGGTGCCGGCCAACCTGCAGCCCGCGCTGGCGCTGCTGGCCGAGGCGAAAGCCTGACGGCGAGCGCCTTCCCCGGTTGTTCCCAACCCCCGGCCAGATGCTGACCAACACGGGTGACTAGCCCATCCGCCGGCTCAAGTGGCTACTGCCCATGTTGGGGCCGAGCCAGCAGAGCCAGCCGGATGTGGGTCTAACTCAGGTCTACGATCTGTCACGCTCTGGCCTTTATCACCTCGGGTATCACACCTGGCCCTTGACCCTGAGGGTTGCGCCGCGTTGCCCGGCCAGCAGCTGCGCCCTGGGCGTGCTTGTCACGCCTTGCCGCTGCTCGCATCCAGCAGCCCCACTGCGCGGGCCGCCACCGCCAGATAACGAGGCGAGGTTTCCCGTTCCCGCCAGCAGCAGTGCACCAGCTTGATCACATGATCGTCCAGGCTAGCCAGTGCCCGCGGCAACACCCTCTCCCAATCCAGCCCAGTGGTGTCTGGCCAGCGTTGAGATCGTAACGCGGGCGCCCCGACCGTGATATAAGCGGCCGCCACCGCCTGCCACATCAGGGTTTGCCACGGCGCTTGCCACTCGCCGGGCAACTGCTGCTCGACCAAGATGGCTGCCCGGCTGCCGGTCACCATGTGCAGCACGGTGAAATTGCCGGTCTGCCAATAGAGCTTCAGGGCGATATCGGCCAGCTGGGCCAATACCGCCGACGACTCGACGAGTGAGCGTGGCAGTGTGCCCGGCCAGCGCGGCGCCTCTGCCACCTTCTGCAATCGTTCTGTGATCCACTCTCCCTGCCAGCTCGCACCCTCCCACTGTTCAGATACCCCGGCCAGCAGGCTGGCGACATCCCGGCTGGGCGCGGCCTCTCCGGCGGGCAGTATCAGGGAGCGGCACTGCCAGGCGGCCAGCGCCGCGGCCTGCTCACCCACATGGCCATTTTCCAGGGCGCAGGCGAAGCGGATAAGGGGATGAAAGGCCCCTACCGCAGGGGAAAGCCGGCGTGCCAGCAGGGTTTCAAAGGTGGGCTGCCAGCCTTCGGTGGCCAGCCGCGTTGTCAGTTGCTGACGCAGCCTGACGAAGCTGATTTCATCCTCCCCCTGACCTATTTCCCCGCTCGGCAGCGCATGGGTTGCCTGCCAATGATCGAAGAAGTGTTGCAGCTGGCGGGAGCTGGCTCCCATCTCGTGCAGGGCATGCAGCGCCATCGGGCAGTGGTTGGTGGTACCCCTGCCATTGAGGGCAAAAGCACGGTTGGCGTCGAGCAGGCGATGAAGATAGTGAATAATCCATTTGACTCCTTTCGTTGAGGGAGAGAGGATTGTGCAAGTTAAAGCTAACTTGAGGTCAAGGATGGATGCGGATCGCAAGTGGTTAGCCATAGGCCAGATAGCCAGGCGCTCCGGCGTCAACGCCAGTGCCTTGCGTTTTTACGAGCAGAAGGGGCTGCTTCGCAGCGTGCGCAGCGATGGGGGTCAACGTCTCTATCCGCAGGATGCGCTGCGCCGGATCGCCTTCATTCGGGTGGCGCAGGGGATGGGGTTGAGCCTTGGCGACATTGCCGATGCCCTCGCCGGTTTACCCGATGGTCGCACACCGGATCGCCGCGACTGGGAGCAAATCGCCAGCCAGTGGCAGGGGCTGCTCGATCAGCGTATCGAGGCCCTGCAGCAGCTCAAGGGCAAGCTCACCTCCTGCATCGGCTGCGGTTGCCTGTCGCTCGAGCACTGCGCCCTTTATAACCCGGATGATCAGGCAGCAAGACAGGGTGCCGGTCCCCGCTATCTGCTGGGGGAGACGCCGCCGTCCGACGCGTGATCAGAAACATGATGAACATGAGTGTCGACCCAACCATGCCATGCACAGGGCCGACTCGTTTAACCGTGAAGGAGGATACATGACACTGGAACAGCTTAAACGGGAGCTGGAGCAGTTTGGCGCATACAACGACAGCCAGCAGCAGACCCGTGGCAGCAAGATGCTCAACATCACCCGCGATACCGGCGAATTGCTGGCGGTGCTGGTACAGACCAGGGGGGCCGACGCCGTGCTGGAGATAGGTACCTCCAATGGTTACTCCACCCTCTGGCTGGCCGAGGCGGTACGGAGGCTCGATGGCCGGGTCACGACCATAGAGCTGGATGAGGGCAAGCGTGCGCTGGCCTGCACCAACTTCCAGCGTGCCGGCCTGAGCCCCTGGATCACCCAGCTGGGGGGCGAGGCGGGGGCCCTGCTGGCCGAACTGCCGACGGAAGGTTATCAGCTTGTCTTCCTGGATTCAGATCGTCAGCACTATCGGGCCTGGTGGCCGCAGATCCGGCGCCTGCTGGCCCCTCGTGGCCTGCTGGTGGTGGACAACGCCATCTCCCATCGGGATGAGATGAGCGAGTGGATGAGTGAAGTGCAGCGCGATCCGGCCTTCCAGAGCACCTTGGTGCCGGTAGGCAAGGGGGAGTGGCTGGTGGTGCGTCTGTAGGGAGAGTGAGCATGGAATTCAAGACCATGGAACCAAAAGCTGTGGTAGAGGCCTATTGGCAGGCCATGCAGAGCAACGATTTTGCCAAGGCGGCCAGGTGGCTGTGCGAGGATTATGTATGTGACTGGCCGCAGTCGGGCGAGCGGATCGCGGGGCGCTGCAACTTCATCGAGATCAACCGCCGCTATCCGGCGGCGGGTCCCTGGGATTTTGAGGTGGTCCGCCTGCTGGAGCAGGGGCGGGAGGTGGTGACCGAGGTGTTGATCACCGATGGCCTGGTACAGGCTCGTGCCATCACTTTTCACTCTGTGTGCGGGGACGCCATCCTGCACCAGACCGAATTCTGGCCTGATCTCCACGAGGCTCCCCACTGGCGTCGTCCCTGGGTGACCCCGATCCCCCGGGAGTCGCAACTCGCCTGATCCCGACCCCCAGGGTGAGCCATGCCACCCTGGGGGGAATGAGTATGTTGTGTTGTTACCTTCCATTTATTCCCGTTATCCATTATTTCGCTGCATATCCCCACATTTCATTGTTTGGCAATGGAATGGTCCGCGTTATGTGTTGTCCATGCCGATAGTCAGCCGGATTAGTCTTTGATTTTGCAGTGAATGATAATAATCAGCACGCTACGGATTCAGGTTTGGGAAAAACAATTGCATGGCGCCAATGTGTTTTATTTGGCAAGCATGCTGGGTGTTTATCAACATAACGAAGTGGATCATGAAAAAAATACGCGCCCTAAAAAACAGCCCCGCATCTGCGGGGCTGTTTGCTTGGGGAGGGTATTGGACGCGGCTCAAACGGCAGATTAAACGGACAAGTAGTCCATGATCCCTTCGGCGGCCTTGCGGCCCTCGTAGATGGCGGTCACCACCAGATCCGAGCCGCGCACCGCATCGCCACCGGCGAACACCTTGGGGTTACTGGTCTGGAAGGCATAGTCCGCCTGCTCACGGGCCTTGATCCTATCCCGGCTGTCGAGCTCGATGTCGTATTCCGCCATCCAGGGCTGCGGGTTGGGCTGGAAGCCAAACGCCATCACCACCGCATCGGCCGCCAGCACCTGCTCGGAACCCGCGATCACCACAGGATTGCGGCGGCCGTTGGCATCGGGGGCACTGAGCGCTGTGCTCACCACCTTGATGCCGCAGGTGCGGCCATGGGCATCGAGTTCGACGCCGACCGGCTGCAGATTGAACATGAATTCCACCCCTTCCTCCTGGGCGTTCTTCACTTCCCGCTTGGAGCCGGGCATGTTCTCGGCGTCGCGACGGTAGGCGCAGATCACCTTGTCGGCACCCTGGCGGATGGCGGTACGCACGCAGTCCATGGCGGTATCGCCACCGCCGAGCACCACCACCTGCTTGCCGGCGAAGTCGATGTAATCGGCCTGCGCCTTCTCAAAGCCCAGCAGCCGGTTGGCGTTGGAGATGAGGTAGGGCAGGGCGTCATACACCCCGGGGGCCGTCTCGTTGTCGAAACCGCCCTTCATGTATTTGTAGGTGCCGACCCCGAGGAAGATGGCGTCGAACTCACCGAGCAAGTCGGCGAAGGTGACATCCTTGCCCACCTCGGTTTCGAGGCGAAACTCGATCCCCATCCCCTCGAAAATCTCGCGCCGACGCTGCATCACCTCTTTTTCCAGCTTGAAGGAGGGGATGCCGAAGGTTAGCAGGCCGCCGATCTCGGGGTACTTGTCAAACACCACGGCGCTGACACCGCTGCGCGCCAGCACGTCGGCGCAGGCGAGCCCGGCTGGGCCCGCACCGATGACGGCGACCCGTTTGTCGGTTTTCACCACATTGGAGAGATCCGGGCGCCAGCCCATCTCGAACGCCTTGTCGGTGATGTATTTCTCGATGTTGCCTATGGTGACGGCGCCGAAGCGATCGTTGAGGGTGCAGGCCCCTTCGCACAGTCTGTCTTGCGGGCAGACCCGGCCGCACACTTCCGGCAGGCTGTTGGTCTGGTGAGAAAGCTCCACCGCCTCCAGGATGCGCCCCTCGTTGGCCAGTTTCAGCCAGTTGGGGATGTAGTTATGCACCGGGCACTTCCACTCGCAATAGGGGTTGCCGCAGTCGAGGCAGCGATCCGCCTGCATGCCGACCTGGGCCTGGTTGAAGGGCTCGTAGATCTCCACAAACTGGATCTTGCGGATCTTGAGCGGCTTCTTGGGCGGGTCAACCCGCTGGACATCGATAAACTGGAATACGTTCTGGCTCATAGGGTTCCCTCCTTATTGCGCCTGGATTCTGAGTTCTGCACTGGAACGGCTGGTGTGGCCAAGCAGGGATTTGACGTCGCTGGACTTGGGTTTGATCAGCCTGAATTTGGGCACATAGGTGTCGAAATGGGCCAGGATCTCCTCGGCGCGCGAGCTGCCGGTCTCATTGAGGTGCGCTGTGATGATGCCGCGCAGGTGCTCCTGGTGGATGGCGAGGTCTGCCACATCCAGCAGTTCCACCAGTTCGGGGTTGGTGCGCTTGGCGAAATTGCCGCACTCGTCCAGCACGTAGGCAAAACCGCCGGTCATGCCCGCCGCGAAGTTGACGCCGGTGGCGCCGAGTATGGTGACGATACCGCCAGTCATGTATTCACAGCCGTTGTCGCCAATCCCCTCGACTACCGCCAGGGCGCCGGAGTTACGCACCGCGAAGCGTTCACCCGCCGTGCCTGCCGCGTAGAGCTTGCCGCCGGTGGCGCCATAGAGGCAGGTGTTGCCTATGATGGCCGCCTCGTGGGACTTGAACGCCACGCCGACGTGGGGTTTGACTACCAGCTTGCCGCCTGTCATGCCCTTGCCCACGTAGTCGTTGGCGTCACCTGTGAGTATCATCTCGAGGCCACCTGCGTTCCAGACGCCGAAGCTCTGGCCTGCGGTGCCGTTGAAGTGAACCCGTACCGGATCGGCCGCCATGCCCTGGTTGCCGTGGCGTTTCACGATCTCGCCGGAGAGGCGGGCGCCCACGGAGCGATCCGTGTTGCGGATGTCATAGCGGAATTCGCCGCCAGACTTGTGCTCGACCGCCGCCAGCAGGTCTTCCACCATCTTGAGGTTGAGCGGACCCTTGTCGAAGGTGGGGTTGTGCTGCTGGCTGAACAGGCTGGAACCTGCCGGTGCCACCGGGCTCGCCAGTATGCCGGAGAGATCCAGCTTGGCCTGACGGGCGGTGAGTCCTGGCAGGGCCTGCAGCAAATCGGTGCGACCGATGAGATCCGTCAGCTGGGTCACACCCAGCTGGGCCATCAGCTCGCGCGTCTCTTGTGCGATGAACTGGAAGTAGTTCATCACCATCTCCGGCAGGCCGGTAAAGTGCTCGCGGCGCAGCTTCTCATCCTGGGTGGCGACGCCGGTGGCGCAGTTGTTCAGGTGGCAGATGCGCAGGTATTTGCAACCGAGCGCCACCATGGGGCCTGTGCCGAAGCCGAAGCTCTCGGCGCCGAGGATGGCGGCCTTGATGATGTCCAGACCGGTTTTGAGACCGCCATCCACCTGCAACCGCACCTTGTGGCGCAAGCCGTTGGCCACCAGGGCCTGCTGGGTTTCGGCCAGGCCCAGCTCCCAGGGGGAACCGGCATATTTGACCGAACTCAGCGGGCTGGCGCCGGTGCCGCCGTCATAACCCGAGACGGTGATGAAGTCGGCATAGGCTTTGGCCACACCGCAGGCGATGGTGCCGACGCCGGGCTCGGAGACAAGCTTGACCGACACCAGGCAGTCCGGGTTGATCTGCTTGATGTCAAAAATAAGCTGGGCCAGATCCTCGATGGAGTAGATGTCGTGGTGCGGCGGCGGGGAGATCAGGGTGACACCGGGCACGGAATAACGCAGCTTGGCGATCTGGGCCGTGACCTTGTCACCGGGCAGCTGACCCCCTTCGCCGGGTTTGGCGCCCTGGGCCACCTTGATCTGTACCACGTCCGCGTTCATCAGGTAGTGGGGGGTGACGCCGAAGCGCCCCGAGGCCACCTGCTTGATGCGGGAGTTTTTCTCGGTACCGAAACGCTTGGGATCTTCGCCACCCTCGCCCGAGTTGCTCTTGCCGCCGAGCCGGTTCATGGCGACCGCCAGTGCCTCGTGGGCCTCAGGCCCCAGGGCGCCGATGGACATGGCGGCGGAGTCGAAGCGGGGGAACAGTTCGGTCGCAGGCTCTACTTGATCCAGCGCGACCGGGTTGTCGACCGTCTTCAGGGCGAGCAGATCGCGCAGGGTGGAGACAGGGCGCTCGTTTACCAGACGGGCGTACTCCTTGTAATCGGCATAGTTGCCGGAGCGCACCGCAGTTTGCAGGGTCTGTACCACGTCCGGGTTGTAGGTGTGGTACTCGCCGCCGTGGACAAACTTGAGCAGGCCGCCCTGGGTGAGGGCCTTGCGTTGCAACCAGGCCTGACGAGCCAGGTTGAGCTGATCCTGCTGTATGTCGGCAAAATCGGCGCCCTGGATACGGCTGGAGACGCCCCGGAAGCACATGGCGACCACCGCGCTGGAGAGGCCAACGGCTTCAAACAGCTGGGAGCAGCGGTAGCTGGCGATCGTGCTGATGCCCATCTTGGACATCACCTTGTAGAGCCCCTTGTTGATGCCGTTGCGGTAGTTGAGCATGGCCTGGCGCAGGCTCATCTTGAGTACGCCTTCCTCGACCTGTTTGGCCAGCGTCTCGTAGGCGAGGTAGGGGTAGATGGCGGTGGCGCCAAAGCCCAGCAATACCGAGAAGTGGTGCGGATCGCGACAGCTGGCGGTTTCCACCAGAATGTTGGCGTCGCAGCGCAGGTTGTGGTCTACCAGGGTGTGCTGTACCGCGCCCACCGCCATGGCGGCAGGAATGGGCAGGGTATTGGCACTGACGTCCCGATCCGACAGGATCAGCAGAACAGTACCGCCACGCGCCTTGTCGGCGGCGTCGTTGCACAGTCGCTCCAGCGCCCCTTGCAGCCCCTCTTCGGGCTGGTAGTTGAGGCTCAGCACCGCATGACGATAGTGCTCCCCTTCCAGCGCCAGCAGCTGATGGAAGTCGGAATAGAGCAGGATCGGTGACTGGAACAGCACCCTGTGGGCGTGGCCGAAGGTCTCGTTGAAGACGTTCTGTTCGCGACCGATACAGGTGGCCAGCGACATGACGTGGTTTTCCCGCAGGGGATCGATGGGCGGGTTGGTCACCTGGGCGAACATCTGGCGGAAGTAGTCATACAGGGTGCGCTGGCTGGAGGAGAGCACCGCCATCGGGGTGTCATCCCCCATGGAGCCCACCGCCTCCTGGCCGTTCTCGCCCAGCACGCGGATGATCTGATCCAGCTCCTCGTAGGAGTAGCCGAACAGCTTCTGATAGGTCTTGAGCTGATCGTCCGAGAGCTCGCGGGCACCTGTGCTGGCATCATCCATCTGTTCGAACGGCACCAGCCGTTTGCAATGCTTGTCCATCCACTGCTTGTAGGTGTGACGGCTCTTGAGATCGTCATCGATCTCGAAGCTGGTCCACACCTTGCCGTTGCGGGTATCCACCACGAACAGCTCGCCCGGGCCGACCCGGCCCTTCTCCAGCACCTCGTCCGGGGTGTAATCCCAGGTGCCTACTTCGGAGGCCAGGGTGATGAACTTGTCCTTGGTGATGACATAGCGTGCCGGACGCAGGCCGTTGCGGTCCAGCGCACAGGTGGCGTAGCGGCCATCTGTCATGACGATGCCAGCCGGGCCATCCCAGGGCTCCATATGCATGGAGTTGAAGTCATAGAAGGCGCGCAGGTCGTCATCCATGTTCGGGTGTTTTTGCCATGCAGGCGGGATCAGCAGGCGCATGGCGCGGAACAGGTCCATGCCACCGGCCAGAAACAGATCCAGCATGTTGTCGAGGCTGGACGAGTCGGAGCCCGTAGTGTTGACGAAGGGGGCGGCTTCTTGCAGATCCGGAATGAGCGGGGTGGCGAACTTGTAGCTGCGCGCCTTGGCCCACTGGCGATTGCCAGCGATGGTGTTGATCTCACCGTTGTGGGCCAGGTAGCGGAATGGCTGCGCCAACGGCCAGCGCGGGCTGGTGTTGGTGGAGAAACGCTGGTGGAACACGCAGATGGCGGCCTGCATGCGAATGTCGGCGAGATCCAGATAGAAGCGCGGCAAGTCCACCGGCATGCACAGTCCTTTGTAGACTGTGACCAGGTTGGAGAGGCTGACCACGTAGAAGTAGTCGTCGCTGATGCGCTTCTCGATGCGGCGACGCACTATATAGAGGCGGCGCTCGAGATCCTTGTCGACCCAGCCGGGTGGTGCGTTGACAAAGACCTGTTCAATGCTGGGCAGGGAGGCTTTGGCGATGGGACCGAGCACATTGGTATCGATGGGCACTTTGCGCCAACCCACCAGACTCAAGGTCTCTCTTTCCAGCTCCTCGTCGATGATGTCGCGGGTCTGCTGGGCCAACAGGGGGTCCGGATTCAGGAACAGCATGCCGACGGCATAGTTGCGGCCCAGGTGCCATCCTCTCTCTTCGGCGATCGCGCGATAGAAGCTGTCCGGTTTTTGTAGCAACAGACCGCAGCCATCGCCGGTCTTGCCGTCGGCGGAGATGCCACCGCGGTGCTGCATGCGAGCCAATGCTGACATCGCGAGACGGATAAGTTTGTGGCTGGCTTCACCTTCCATGTGGGCCAACAGGCCGAAGCCACAGTTATCCCTCTCCAGCTTTGGATCATATAGTGACATTGCATTTCTCCCTTGCTCGGCCTTGCATCGCAAACTGCATAAATTGCGATTGGCTCTTGTGGTTCCGTCCGCCTGACGTGGCGAATCTCCAAACTAATGGGATTTTTCGGCAAGGTCAATTGGACATCCCGGCTGTTTTCAATATTACAAACTCATAACAAAATGTCGGGGTGCGGGTGTATATGGGGCTTGAATTGGCTATTGCTCTGGCTGTTTTTGTTTTTGCGGGATTTAATACTGATATCTTGGGGTTTGTTGGTTGACTCAGTGGGGACGGGGATTTGTAGTAATTTTACCAATTTATCCTATCGGTGAGCGGTGACGATCACAATTATGCACCCTGTATCTTGCATTTGTCGCCAACGGGACTATGAGAAAAATTTCATTGTTCAACAGGTGGTTAGCTTGCTGCTATTCGGTTGTGACCTGGGGGCGCTTTTTAGCTGACGTGTTTCGAAAGCGTCAATAGCTACCCACTTGCAAATATTTATCCAAATATTGGTGAATATTTATATGTTTTCTGACTCTCGCCTCCCTTGATCCAGCTCAGCGCCCTGTTTGTGCAAGCTCGTACAATGGCGCTCCTTTAGCGGAGGTGTCATGCAGTTACACGAACTCGTCAATACATTCGGTCAGGATCTCAAGCAACGCCACGGCCTGAAGATCCACAAACTCTCCATTCATGGCGCCTTCACCTGCCCCAACCGGGATGGCACCCTGGGCCGCGGTGGTTGCACCTTCTGCAATGTCTCCTCTTTTGCCGACGAGTCAGCCCAGCAGCTCTCGGTGGTGCAGCAACTGCTGGCGCGCCGGGATGAAGTGACCCGTGCCAAGCGCTATCTCGCCTACTTTCAGGCTTATACCAGCACCTATGCCGAAGTTGAATATCTACAGCGTATGTATGAAGAGGCGCTCTCGGTCAGCGACATGGTGGGGTTGTGTGTCGGCACCCGGCCCGATTGCGTGCCGGATGCTGTGCTGGACTTGCTGGCCAGCTATCAGGCCCGTGGCTACGAGGTATGGCTGGAGCTGGGATTGCAGAGTGCCAATGACAAGACCTTGCATCGCATCAATCGGGGCCATGGCTACGCGGCCTATGCCGATGCGGTCGAGCGAGCTCATCGGCGTGATATCAAGGTATGTGCCCACCTGATCGTCGGCCTGCCCGGTGAAGTACCCATGGACAGCCTGGATACATTGCACCGCATAGTGGAGACGGGCGTGGAGGGGATAAAGCTGCATCCGCTCCATGTGGTTGAGGGCAGTACCCTCGGCAATGCCTGGCTGGCGGGTCGACTGGAAGTGCTGACTCTGGAGCAATATGTGGAGGCAGCCGTGGCCATGATCCAGCATACGCCCCCCGAGGTGGTTTATCACCGCATCTCGGCCTCGGCTCGTCGTCCGACCTTGTTGGCGCCTGTCTGGTGCGAGAATCGCTGGACAGCCATGGCCAATATTGCTAGTGAACTGGCTCGTTCCGGCGCTCAGGGGCAGAGGCTGGGGCGACCTTTTTCCCTCGCCGGATGTATTGCGTGATCAATCAAGTTTTGTCAAAAAACAGAGGGTTATTAGATGAAATTCAGTCTTTGCAGTATAGTTGCAGTAAAGTTGTCTTGATAATATGACTAGGCTTGAAAAAGAAATCATTATCAATGATCTTGTATTATTTCCAATGGATCGGCGGGATAGACCGGACATGGCGCCATCTTGTGTCGCTATTAAGAACCGATCAAGCCGTATCGCCTTTGGGCGTAATGCCTCTCAGGTCTGACGATGCCATCCCGCGTCATTTACCTGTGTTTTAACGTTAATCAGGCTGTTGATCTCTTGCCGTGGAGTCAGGGTTCTTTATTCCACGAGATCGCGTTCGCCGGACAGCGATGTGTGACCACCACAGTCGACCTAATCATGCAGTGACAGGATGCTATGCAAGCAGAAACTAACCGTATTGATGAGTTGTTGGAGAGTTTGGTCTTCCTGACCCGCTTTTATGGCGTACCCAACAGCAGGGATGCCCTGACCACTGGATTGCCGTTGGTATCCGGCCTGCTGACCCCGAACCTGTTCAGTCGCGCCGCCGAACGGGGGGGGCTGTCTGCACGGGAAGTGATCCAGCCCCTTGCCGATATCTCCTCCCTGTTGTTGCCCTGCGTGCTGCAGATGCGCAACGGCGGTGCCTGCATACTGCTGGAGTGGAACGAAGAAAGAACCCAGGGCAAGGTGATTTTTCCTCAAGCAGGGGATGCAGCCGAGTGGCTCAGCATCGCCCACCTGGGCGATGAGTATCTGGGCAGGCTCTTCTTCGTCAAAAAACAGTTCAAGTTTGATGATCGTTCCCCCAAGGTGCTTGAGACCCGTGATGGACACTGGTTCTGGAGTACCTTGTTTGAATCCCGTGGCATTTATCGGGATGTGCTGATCGCCTCCGTTTTGATCAACCTGTTTGCGGTGGCCAGCCCGCTGTTCACGATGAACGTCTATGACAAGATAGTCCCCAACCTGGCGTTCGAGTCGCTCTGGGTACTGGCGGCGGGGGCCATGGTGGTGTTTACCTTCGATTTCGTGATGCGTCAGTTGCGCAGCTATTTTATCGATATCGCGGGCAAGAAATCAGACGTGCTGCTGTCGGCCAAGATCTTCGCCAAGGTAATGGGTATGCGGATGGAGTCCAGACCTGCTTCCACCGGTGCCTTTGCCAAACACCTGCAGGAGTTCGAATCCGTGCGGGAGTTTTTCACCTCCGCCACTGTCTCGACCCTCATCGATCTGCCCTTTGCGCTCTTCTTCCTCTTTATCATCTGGATGTTTGCTGGCGTCATGGTGGTGGTGCCAATCGTCGCCATGTTGATCCTGGTGGCCTACAGCTTCTATATCCAGGCGCCGCTCAAGCAGTCCATCGAAGAGGGATCGCGGCTCGCTTCCCAGAAAAATGCCAACCTGATCGAGAGTATTTCCGGGCTGGAGACCGTCAAAATTTTCGGTGCCGAGAGCATGTTCCAGCATCGCTGGGAGCAGGCGGTATCCCATATATCGACCTGGGGCGTGCAGACGCGCCGCATCACCAACTCCATGTCGTCCCTGGCCAGCTACATCCAGCAGGTAGTGACGGTGGGCTTGGTGATCGTCGGTGTCTATCAGATATCGGAAGGGTTGGTCACCATGGGCGGCATGATTGCCGCCGTCATGCTCTCCAGCCGCGCTATCGCCCCTATGGTGCAACTCTCGGTTCTCTCCACCCGTTACAACCAGGCTAAATCCGCGCTGGAGATCCTGGAGAAGATCATGATGACGCCGGGTGAGCAGGAGGAGGGTAAGCAGTACATCCATCACCCTGTCATCGCCGGCCGGATCGAATTTGATAATGTGTCGTTCAAGTATCCGGGGATGGAGACAAGCACGCTGCACAATATCAATCTGCGTATTGAGCCGGGTGAGAAGGTGGCCATCATAGGTCGGATCGGGGCGGGCAAGACCACTCTTGAAAAGATTCTTATGGGGCTTTATCGACCCACTGATGGTTCGGTTCGTCTCGATGGGTTCGAATTGGATCAACTGCCCGCGTCTGTGATCCGGCGTAATATCGGTTGTGTCCCCCAGGATGTGACCCTGTTTTTTGGCTCGGTACGTGACAACATCATGTTGGGTAATCCGCTGGTGGACGATGCGCGGGTTCTGCGCGCGGCCAAACGGGCCGGGGTCACCAACTTCACCAACCGTGACCCGAATGGTCTGGACAGGCAGATAGGAGAAGGGGGACGTCAGCTCTCTGGCGGTCAGCGTCAGGCGATCCTGCTGGCTCGTGCTTTGCTCAATGATCCCCCCATTCTGGTGATGGACGAACCCACCTCCAACATGGACAACCAGTCAGAGATGCAGGTCAAGCATGAGCTGGCACGACTGGGACCGGAAACCACCCTGATCCTCATTACTCACAAGACCTCCATGCTTGATGTCGCATCGCGGGTCATCGTCGTGGAGCAGGGGCAAATAGTGGCAGATGGACCCAAAGATGTAGTGTTGCAACAGTTGAAGGAAGGCAAGGTGCGAGTGCAGGAGGCGTCCAATGGCTAAATTTGGTCTGTTCAAAAAGTCGCCGTCCGATACAGTGCTGCCCGCACCCGAACATCTGGAGTTTGTCGATGATGGCGCCGCTGCCGTCCTGCTGAGTACTCCGACCCGGGCCAGAGTATTGTTGTGGGCCTGTTTTCTGTTCTTTATGAGCGCCATCGTCTGGGCTGCCTGGGCCGAGCTGGATGAAGTGACGGTCGGGCAGGGCAAAGTCATCCCGTCCCGTCAGTTGCAGGTGATCCAGAACCTGGAAGGGGGGATCGTCAAGGAGATCTTCGTCAGGGAGGGGGACATAGTCGAAGAGGGGCAGCCGCTGCTGCGTATCGATGACACCCGTTTTCGCTCCGATTTCCGTGAGCGTGAACAAGAGCTGGTGACCCTCAAGGGTGGTATCGCGCGGCTAAGGGCCGAGATTAAGAGCGTCGTGGTCAAGACTGACCCCAATCTGGGCTGGCGTGAACAGGTGGTCATCGACAAGCAGCCGATCGCTTTTCCAGATGGATTCGAGAATGTGTTTGCCGAGTACGCTGCCCGTGAAAAATCGGTTCAGGATGAACGACTTAATAGCCTGAATAACCAGCTCTATATACTTGGCCAGCAGATCGAGCAGAAAGAGCAGGAGCTGATCGAGCTCAATGCCAAGATAAGAACCGTCGGGCGCAGTGTCGATCTGGCCCGGCAGGAATTGAACATCAGTCGTCCCCTAGCCAAAGAAGGGATAGTCCCCCAGGTAGAGCTCATCAAGCTGGAACGCCAGGTCAACGAGATGCAGGGAGAGCTGGAGAGCAACCGGCTTATTATTCCCAAACTCAACTCAGTGCTGAGAGAAAGCATTTCCAAGCGCAACGACATTGCATTGAAGTTCCGGGCCGACTCACAGACTGAGCTCAACGAACTTCAGGGTAAATTGAGACAGTTGTCGGAAGGGCAGGTCGGTCTGCGAGACAGGGTCGACAGGACCAGCGTCATTGCGCCGCTCAAAGGCACCATCAAGAAACTCAAGATCAATACCCTGGGTGGTGTGGTGCAACCAGGGATGGATTTGATGGAGATCGTGCCGTTGGAAGACACCTTGCTGGTCGAGGCCAAGGTGTCTCCGAAAGACATCGCATTCTTGCGGCCAGGGCTTGATGCCGTCGTCAAGATCACTGCCTATGACTTCACTGTTTATGGAGGACTACATGGAAAGGTCGAACAGATAAGTGCTGACTCGATCCAGGATGAGGAGGGGAACTCCTTTTATCTGGTTCGTGTCCGCACCGAGAAGAGTTACTTGGGCGATGAGCTTAACGCACTTCCCATCATCCCCGGTATGTTAGCCAGTGCAGATATTATTACTGGTAAAAAAAGTGTCCTAGACTATTTGCTTAAGCCGCTATTACGGGCTAGGCAGTCTGCACTGAGAGAACGATAAGCAAACAATCTAAAAACAACATGACTGGAGATACCATGAAGAAGACGATTGTTGCCATGTTAGTAAGTGGCACCGTGCTGTTCCCTGGCCTTACCCTGGCCCAAACGCTGGAACAGTCAGTGGCACAGTCACTGGCTACCCATCCGAAAATCAAGGAAGCTTTTGACCTCTATCAGGCGCGACTGTATCAGCATGATGGCGCCAAAGGTGGTTATTATCCCACTATCGATCTGCGTGGTGGTGTGGGTTATGAAAAGACCGATAGCCCAACCACTCGTGCGGGCGGTGCTGGTGTGGATGACAGCATGACTCGCAAAGAGGCCGGGATCAGTCTGCGCCAGATGCTCTTCGACGGTTTCGATGTCAGCAGCAACGTGGCCCGGACCGATGCCGAAGCCAACGCTCAGCGTCTGGCCATGATCTCCGAGGCAGAGAACACAGCGCTGCGGGTGGCCGAGGTTTACCTCAACGTGCTGCGCCAGCAGGAGCTCCTGGAGTTGTCCAAGCAGAACCTGGAAACCCATGAGCAGATCCGCAGCGATATCAGTAAGCGGACCGACTCTGGTCTGGGCTCGACTGCGGACCAGACCCAGATCGATGGTCGTGTCGCCAGAGCCTATGCCAATGAGGCTGCCGCCGAGAACAACTATCGCGATGCGGAGAGCGAATTCATTCGCGTCGTTAACGAGATGCCAAAGGATCTGGTACAACCAGTTCCCAATGGGGCGCTTATTCCCGCCAGTCTGGATGCCGCATTGAAAACGGCCACCGAAGTGCACCCGACCCTGCTCTCCTCCCTGCAGGATATCGAAGCAGCCAAGTATCAGCATGAAGGCGCCAGATCCGGTTTCTATCCCAATGTGACATTTGAGGTAGATCAGAACTGGAATGAGGATATCGATTCAGTCAAAGGGCGTAACGATGATCTGACCGCCATGGTACGGATGCGTTACAACCTGTTCCGTGGCGGTTCTGATGTGGCAGAGAGCAATGCAACATCTGCGCTCTACTCTCAGGCGAAAGACATTCATCTGAATGCGTTCCGCCAAGTAGAGGAAGGCACTCGTCTGGCTTGGAACGCGAAAGAGTCGCTAGCCAGGCAAAAGACCTCTCTGAAAGAGCATGTTGACGCCAGCTACGACACTGTACAGGCGTACAAGAAACAGTTTGGCCTGGGCCAGCGTACCTTGCTGGACGTGTTGAACACCGAAAACGAACTGTTTGAGGCGCGCCGAACCTACATTACCGCCGAGTATGACGCTCTGTTGGCTGACTATCGTATCCTCAACGCCACAGGTAGCCTGCTCAACGCGTTTAACGTGCAGCAGCCGGCCGACTGGCAAGCCAAACGCTAATGGACAACGCATCAGGTTTGATGCGAGTGAAAGGGATGGTCGCGCTTTGCTGCTACCATCCCTTGTCTCTAATGCTCTAATGCTTGATCGGTGCAGTGACAGTCATTGGATGCCCATGGGATGAGTGTGACGGTGTGGTGGAAGGCAAGCGGTTTTAGCAGGGCGTCAGCCTTGGGGTTGCGCGCTCGCTGGCTGCGTTACTCACTGTGGTGGTTGCTGGTTTTGCTTCCGCTCATCCTCTCTGCCAGTCAACCCTTGACACCCGAAGACCTCAAGCTGGTTCAGCGCGCCGAGGAAACCTATGGGGCCAGGGCAGGCAAGCGGGTGACAAGCTGGCGTACGCTGGTCATGCAGAATCGTGATGCCGGACTGACAGAGCGCCAGAAACTGGAGAAGGTAAACCAGTTTTTCAACCAGATGCGCTTCATTGATGACATCAAGTTGTGGCGCAAGAAAGATTACTGGGCTACCCCGCTGGAGTTTCTGGGGGCGGCCGGTGGTGATTGCGAAGACTTCAGCATTTCAAAATACTTCACCCTGCTGGAGCTTGGTATCCCCGATGAGAAAATGCGGATGGTATATGTCAAGGCGTTGGATTATAACCAGTTTCATATGGTTGTTGCCTACTATGACACCCCTTCCTCCGAACCTGTGATTTTGGATAATTTGATCGGATCGATCCGTCCTGCCAGCCAACGCACGGATCTGGTGCCGATATACAGCTTTAACGGTAGTCACTTGTGGTTGATGAAGGCGCGTGGTCAAGGGGAACTGGCTGGGCAGTCGTCACGCTTGGGATTATGGACTGATTTACGCAATCGCATGACTTCCGGGCGATTGGCTCGGCCTGTGGTGAATTTGGATGATTAACCTATGACGCTCTACAGACAAGTATTGGCAACCATGTTGATCCTGTTCGGTTTGTTGTTTGCAGCCACCTACTGGGTGCAGTTCAATTCGACCCGAACCTATCTGGCTCAGCAGCAGGAAACCACCGTCATCAATACCGCAACCTCGCTCGGGTTGGCGCTGACCCCGTATTTGGAAAACGGTGACAAGGTGGGAGCTGAATCGGTCATCCAGGCCATATTTGATGGCGGCTATTATCAGTTGATCCGATTGGATTTGCTGGCGTCCAAAGATGTCATCGAGCAAGAGAACACCAGCAACATTCAGGGCGTACCACAGTGGTTTATCGGCTTGGGTTTGTTTCCCGAAGTATCCAACGAGTCAATTCTGACATCCGGCTGGCTGCAACTGGGCAAACTGAAAGTGGTGGGCCACCCAGGACAAGCCTATTACGAGCTGTGGCGGGGGATGAGCGAACTGGCAAGCTGGTTCCTGATCGGTTTTTTAATCACCACCATTTTGCTGATGAGGGCACTGAATTATCTGCTCAAGCCACTCAAACAAATTTGCGAGCAGGCTGTGGAGATTGAACTTCACCATTTCGGTCATGCCATTCCAGAGCCCAAAACCCACGAATTGAAGCAGGTGGTCCAGGCCATCAATACCCTCTCCAGCAAGTTGGCACTGCAGTTCAAAGAGCAAGCCGATGAAGCTGAAAAACTGCGGGAGCGGGTCTATGTGGATGCGGTTTCCGGGCTGGGCAACAGGGCCTATTTTGTCGGTCAGGTCAACGCCTGGATTGCCGAGGCAGGACAAGGCGGTGTCATGCTGGTGGCGGTCGACATGCTCGATGATTTGTACCGCGAAGAGGGGTTTGCCGCGCGGGACAACATGGTCAAGTCCATCGCCCAGACCTTGAAGGATCAGCTGAAGGGGTGGGATGGTGCGGCTCTGGCGCGGATCTCTGCGACTGAATATGCGCTGCTCTGTCCAACCGATGATCTGACCCAGTTGAAAGATCTGGCTGAGGTTATCAACAGCCGGATTGCCGACCTGGTCGTTAATCCGATGAGTGAAGGAGATGCCCTCTCCGTCATCGGTATTGCGGGGCGTGATGGCAATGACGATCTCTCCGCCTTGCTGACCAAAGCCGATAACGCCCTTGGCAAGGCCCGCAACGAACGCCGTGGCGCCGTGGTCATGGAAGGGGGTACAGATCAGGGAATGATGGGGCGCCTGGCTTGGCGTGATCTGGTGCAAGATGCCATTTCACGGCACTTGTGGCGCTTCAAGGCTCAACCGGCCTGCCGATTCGACAATGGGGTGCGGTTGCATGCCGAGTTGTTTGCCTCTATTTCGCGGGATGGAACCGACTACTTTGCGGGCCAGTTCTTGCCAGCCATCGAACAATTCAAGTTGGGGAGTGAATTTGATCAGGCGGTATTGGATGCCTGCATTCCTTTGCTTAAACAGCAATCAGACTTGGTGCTGGCCATCAATATCACGGTAGGTTCCCTCTGCTCTGACGAGTTTCTGACCTGGCTGACGGAGTACCTGACAGCCCATGCAGAGTTGAAGGATCGTTTGCTGTTTGAAATACCGGAAGCCGCCATCATGAAGCACAAGGAGCATGTGACCGCGCTGGTGAATACTTTGCAGGAGCATGGATTCCAGTGGGGGGTTGACCATTATGGTCGTCACTTCCAGTCTCTGGGTTATCTGGAAGAGCTGGCTCCGGCGTATGTCAAGGTCGACCATGGTTATACCAGTCAGGTCATGGAGCCGGGGGCAGACACCTCTTTCCTGGCCGCGGTTTGTCGCGCCGCCCACAATGCAGGTGTGACGACCATCGCAACCCGTGTTGAGGATCAGCATCAGGTCGAGCTGCTTTCCAAGCTGCATATCGACGGTTATCAGGGCTTTGTACACCCTGCATTTCCCTTGCCTTGAGCAATCAATATAAACACTGAGGCCCCATAGGGGCCTTTTTTTATGCGAAATATAAATAAGCATGGAGGTTTTTTAATGTCAAATCTGCTAAGGCTTTACTCGAATCCCAATTAAGTGATTGATTCAATAATATAAAAAAGACCCTTCGATTTAATGGGCGGTATTGCTCTTGGTTTGAACCAACCTTATACATTTTTGCAACGGAAGCCAGGGGGACGGGTATCTATGGTGTAGACATCAAGATCTGTCATGTTGGAGCAATGGATATGCGTACTCAAGTGATCGACAAAACCGTGGTGGTGTCTTCTATTGAAGGCAATGTTCAAATTTTGCTGGCTGATGGTAGCAGCCGCCCGCTGCAGAAAGGTGAAATTCTGCAGCCTGGTGCCAGGCTCAACATCGCAGATGACGCCAAGCTGTTATTGGCTCCCTATGACGATTCTCCTACGGCCACCACGCCAGACTCCTCCGCCCCGGATGTGCCTGTACCGGGATTGCAACAAGTGCCAGATGATGGCACAGCTACCTCCCCCGAAATCGCGGCATTGCAACAGTCGATCTTGCAAGGTATCGACCCGACACAAAACTTTGAGGCTTCTGCTGCCGGTGGGGCACCCGCTGCTGGTGGGGGCGGTGGCATTGGTGGAGTCGCCGGTGCCAGTGGTAATGGCGGTTTTGTCACCATTGATAGAACGGGTGATGCAACCATTGCCGCAGCCGGATTTGACACCACTTATCAGACCGAGCCTGTGGTGGATACAGAGCAACTCGCAGAGCCACTGCTGACCAATGAACTGAGTGATGAGGGAGAGCAGCTGACGGTTTCTGAGGGTGGGGTGCTCAATGGCAATGTGCTCACCAACACCGTCAATACGGATGGCCCTGAAGCTGCATCGGTGCCGATCTTCAGTTGGGGGGACAATATCAATGTGACTGCCGGTACGAGCGTCACGATTGATGGTGTCGGCAGCCTCATCGTCAACTCCGATGGCAGTTTCACCTTCACGCCTGCACTCAACTATGATGGTGCGGTTCCGCCTGTTACCTATGTGGTAACCGACGGAGTAGATACCGTGACCTCTACGTTGACCTTGACCATAGACCCGATAAATGACCTGAGTGATGGTGATGAGGCGTTCTCCATCGCAGAAGATACATCTGTCTTGGGTAACGTATTGAGTAATTCAGTGGATCCCGATGGGCCGCAGGGGGCCAGCGTAGTGAGTTATAGCTGGGGGGATGTGCTTGGTATTGCGGCAGGAACAACCACGACTCAAGAAGGGATTGGTACGCTGATTATTAACAGCGATGGCAGTTTCTCGTTTACTCCATCTCCTGATTTTTCCGGCGTTGTTCCACCGGTTAGCTATCTGGTAACCGATGGAGAAGACACAGTTACCTCAGTGCTGACCATCAATGTTACCCCTTTGGGAGACATCGACTTCAATGCGCAGGCACTGAACGTGGTGAGTACCGAGACTGATGCCGGGCTGCAGGTGGAGTTGACCAACACAGTGACCCTCAGTGACAGCGATGGCTCCGAGAGCTGGACCAGTTTGGTGTACACCTTTGACAACCTGCCGGCGGGGACCACGGCGGTGGGGGGCACCCTGGTGGGTAACGTGCTGACGGTGACGGTCACCGGCGGGGCCTTGCCGGATGCGTTTGGGCTGGTGTTCCCGGCGGACTATTCCACTACCGGGGTAGCGGGCAGCGCGACCAACAGCGGTGCGCCGATTGGTTACACAGTGGTGGCGACCACCGACGAGGGCAGTGCCAACAGCAGCGGGACTGTGACCATCAATGTGGAAGGGGACATCAGTGTCAGTGCGACCAGCTTGGTGCTGGGTGAAACGGATGCGCCGGTGGCGGTGTCGCTGGCGGCGCAGTTGAGTGTCAGTGCGACGGATACGGATGGCTCGGAAGAGGTGACCGGCGTGACGGTGACCCTGAGCAATGTGCCGGAAGGTGCGGTGATGGGGGGTTGGACCGCTAATGGCGGTGGCAGTTACAGCTGGAGCGGTGCGAGCGTGGCGGGCGTGCCGGGCTTTACCTTGCCGGCGGACTGGAGCGGGGTAGTGAATGGCAATGTAGCGGGGACCACGGACGAGGGCGGTGCTGCCAATCAGGACTTCACCGTGACGGTCACTGCCGGCCATGACATCGACTTCAATGCGCAGGCACTGAACGTGGTGAGTACCGAGACTGATGCCGGGCTGCAGGTGGAGTTGACCAACACAGTGACCCTCAGTGACAGCGATGGCTCCGAGAGCTGGACCAGTTTGG
>NZ_JAACGC010000062.1:0-25781 GCF_029237385.1 Aeromonas sp. 1HA1 | reverse complement strand
CGGCCGCACGATGAAGAGCAAAAGTTAGCATGATCGTTACCATGTTCGGGAGTCACATAGGAGATCAGATCCTGGAAATCGGGAAAAGTGCCAATCAGTTCACAATATTTGTGTATAAGAGTCAGCCACCACAGTGCTGCCGAGTTGGTGCAAGAGGTGATGACGGCGTTCCCCGATGTGCTCTTGACCATCCCTACCGACCATTACTTTTCACCGGAACAAACCTTATCCATGATCATCGAATCACGGTTTATTGAACGATTTTTACAATACTGGGGATTGGTGACGATTGAGCCGAAGCGTTATATCAACGCTGAGCCGGTCGCCAGAAGGGTTCATATCCAGCCTTTGTTACAGCAAACCTTTCAATTCACCCTTAACCGATAGCAAGGTCATCGTGAGCGAATATCAATACTACAAGTTTGAGCGTGTGGACGGGCAGTTAGCCCCTCACGCCCGCCAGGCACTCAGAGCCATTTCAAGTCGAGCCGAGATTACCGCGACCGCTTTTCAGGTCTATTACACCTACAGTGACTTGAAGGCTGAGCCTGCTGAGCTGATGTTAAAATATTTCGACATCGGTTTTTACTATGCCAATTGGGGTTCCATTGATGCTTATATCAAGCTGCCTGCCGGCACGATCCCCGAGGCGTTACTCGGCGTTTCGCTCGATGGCCTTCATGCAGATGAACGCGATGAATGGCAATTGCTGACTTTTTCTATCGAAGAGTACGGCGAATACTTTGACGATGAACAGGCTGACGACTTTTTCCAACACTTAGCCGCTTTGCGCAGTGCCTTAATTCAGGGTGATTGGCGTCTTGTCTATTTTATGTGGCTGAAAGAGTGCGAATTTAATGAAGAAGTTGACGGGGTACCTTTAATTCATTTCGATTTTGAGCACCTCAGTGAGGAGGTGCAGGCGTTTGCCACCCTTTATGATATTCCCTTGGCTTGGGTTAACGCACTGGCGATGGTGCTGAATGCACACCCCAGTCACCCAGCCAAACAGGCCGAGTTGCAGTTTGACGGCTGGTTTCATCATCTCACTGACGCGGAGAAACAGACGCTATTAAGCACGCTGTTTGAACAAGGCCAGTTAACCCGTCATCAAGCCTTGGCGATGACGCGAAAAGACTCGGCCAACCAGGATGAAGCCTATCACTATTGGTTAACTCCCGACGTGATTACGCCTTACGTTGCACAAGCGCAACGCCAATTACAGCAAGCGCAAGCCGACGCGATCGCAAAGAAAATGGCGCTTGAAAAAGCGGAAAAAGAGAAAGCATTGACGGATATCTACCATCAGCGCGAACACACTTGGCAGCAAGCACAAGAACAGGCGGATCGCACGTGCGCCAGTGGCTACGATGCGGCATCACGCTATGTGCATCAGTTGTGGGAAGCCTATCAGTGCAAAGGCGATAGCCCCGCGTTTGCCCAGCGCTTTAAGCGATTTGTGGTGGCGAACAACAGCCGTAAAGCGCTGTTAACCCGGCTGAAAGATCTCCTGTAGGCGGGTATCCGGTTACGCAACATGAGCCCGAGTTGCTGAGTTATGTTCCCGGCCGCCATGCTGTTCGCCTCAACATGACCCTTTGCGGCGAACGGGGAGCCATCATCGTCGAACAAAACAAGCAGGCGCGGCATGCCGGTTGTCACCGACATCGGCCCATCTATGTGGCCGGTAAAATGAAAAAAGCCCTGTATCTACCCTGCTATTCACAAGGTAATACGGGGCTTTCAAGAGCTGCCTGGGCGGGTGAAAAAACTATTCGATGTTCTGAATTTGTTCCCGCATCTGCTCGATGAGTACCTTCAGCTCGACGGCGGACTGGGTCACCTCGGCGTTGATGGATTTGGATCCGAGGGTGTTCGACTCGCGGTTGAACTCCTGCATCATGAAGTCGAGACGGCGGCCACAGGCGCCACCCTTCTTCATGATCTTGATGGTTTCGCTGATGTGCATCTCCAGGCGATCCAGCTCTTCGGCCACGTCGATCTTCTGGGCCAGCAGCACGATTTCCTGCTCGATTCGGGCCGGATCCAGCTCCACCTTGGCCTCGGTCAGGCGATCGGTGAGCTTCTGGCGCTGCCATTCGATGATCTGCGGCAGGTGTATGCGCACCTTCTTCACTTCCACCTGGATGCCATCCAGACGCTGCTGGATCAAGTTCTTGAGGTTGGCCCCTTCGCTGGCACGGGAGGCGATAAAGTCTTCCATGGTCTGGTCAAACCCGCCAAGCAGCTCGGTGGCGACGGCGTCCATGTCTTGTTCGGCGGCGGCCATGACACCCGGCCAGCGCAGCACGTCGACCGGGTTGAGCTGGCCCTGGCCCGCTTCTTTCATTACCCAGTTGGCGCTGTCGATGATGAGCTTGGCCAGCTCTTCATTGATGTGCAGCTGGCTGGCGGCCGCCTGAGCGGCTTCGAAACGCAGGTTGCACTCCACCTTGCCGCGTTGCAGCTTGGCACGGAAACGCTCACGCAGCACCGGCTCCAGGCTGCGCAGTTGCTCCGGCAGACGGATATAGGTTTCCAGATAGCGCTGGTTGACCGAACGAATTTCCCAAACGGCTGTGCCCCAGTCGCCCTTGAATTCCTTGCGGGCGTAGGCGGTCATGCTGTGAATCATTGATTGTTCCGGGCTTGATGAAGTGTGCGGCCAGTATACTCAGCCAGACTTGTCCCGTCAGCCATGGCTGTGGCTTTAGAACCTGTTCCGGCTTTTGTGGGACTGTGTTGAGCCCGGCCCGGTGCTGCACTGAATCCTCATTGAGGGCGATAAACGTGGATTCCTGCTCGGTTCCTCACCACTCACGACCGATCAGGAACAGCGTCTTAGCGGCTGATATTTGGGGCTGGATCACTTATACTCCTGCGCCAATTCAGCCAGCCCAGAGGTCCGTTCCATGTCACGTCCAAGCGATCGCAGTGCCGCGCAACTTCGCCCGGTTACCATTACCCGCAATTTCACCAAACATGCAGAAGGCTCAGTGCTGGTGGAGTTCGGTAACACTCGCGTGCTCTGCACCGCCAGCGTCGACACCAGCGTTCCGCGCTTCCTGAAAGGGAAGGGTCAGGGTTGGGTCACTGCCGAGTACGGCATGCTGCCGCGCTCCACTCACTCCCGGATGAACCGCGAAGCGGCTTCTGGCAAGCAGAGCGGCCGTACCCTGGAGATCTCCCGTCTGATCGCCCGCTCCCTGCGCGCGGCCGTAGACCTGACCGCACTGGGTGAGCACTCCATCACAGTTGACTGTGACGTGTTGCAAGCCGATGGCGGCACCCGCACCGCCTCCATTACCGGTGCCTGTGTGGCGCTGGTGGATGCGCTGAACTGGATGGTCGAGAAGGGCATGCTCAAGCAGAGTCCGCTCAAGCAGATGATCGCCGCCGTCTCTGTCGGCATGTATCAGGGCGAAGCCATCTGCGATCTGGAGTACATCGAAGACTCCGCCGCCGAGACCGACATGAACGTGGTGATGACCGAAGATGGTCGCATCATCGAGGTGCAGGGCACTGCAGAGGCCGAGCCCTTCACCCATGAAGAGCTGCTGGCGATGCTGGGGCTCGCCAAGGGCGGCATTGAAGAGATCATTGCGCTGCAGAAGCAGTCACTCTCCTGATTTCTGTTTTGAAAAACGCGGCACTGACCGCGTTTTTTTATACCCCACACCAGTAAACGACAAGCCAAGCAAGGAGCCAGAATGAAAGCCTACCAGCGTCAATTTATCGAGTTCGCCCTGGAGAAACAGGTCCTCAAATTCGGTGAATTTACCCTGAAATCCGGTCGTAAAAGCCCCTACTTCTTCAACGCCGGTCTGTTCAACAGCGGCCGCGATCTGGCCCGCCTCGGCCGCTTCTATGCCGCCGCCCTGATGGATGCCGGCATCGAGTTCGATGTGCTGTTTGGCCCGGCCTACAAGGGGATCCCCATCGCCTCCGCTACCGCCGTGCAGCTGGTCGAGCAACACGATGTGGATGTGCCCTGGTGCTTCAACCGCAAGGAGGCCAAGGATCACGGCGAAGGCGGCAATCTGGTGGGCAGCCCGCTCAAGGGGCGCATCATGTTGGTGGACGACGTCATCACCGCCGGGACCGCCATCCGCGAATCCATGGATCTGATCCAGGCCAACGGCGCCTCACTGGCAGGCGTGCTGATCGCGCTGGACCGTCAGGAGAAGGGCAAGGGCGAGCTCTCCGCCATTCAGGAGGTGGAGCGTGACTACGGCGCTCACATCATCGCCATCATCCAGATGAGTGATCTGATTGCCTATCTGGAAGAGAAGCAGGCCGAGCAGCCGGAGTTGGCGGCGCAACTGGCGGCCATGCAGGCTTACCGCGCCCAATACGGCATCTGATCACCCGCTGTTCTAGCGCTAACAAGCCATGCATCGGCGCTCGCCTCTTGCCCGGGTAATCCGGTAGGGGCGGGCGCCGTTTTTTCATGTTTAAAAAGTGCGAGTCGTGGCTTGAGCTTGCCCTTACAGTAAAGGTTAGGGTTTGGCGGTCGGCAGCCAGTTCGGCCGATTGGTTCCGAGGAGGAACAGCATGAGCACCCCACTTCAACACCCCATTCATCTGCAACTGCCGCTCAGTGGCATGAGCTGCGCCAACTGTGCCAGCCGCATCAGCACAGCACTCAACAAGCTCGACGGCGTGACGGCAACCGTCAACTTCGCGTTGGAGCAGGTGGCCATCGAACTGGGTGACCCGGCCCGCTTGCCCGCGGTACTCGACAGCATCACCGGGCAGGGTTACGGCTACGGCCACGAAACCCTCTCCTTCCAGATCAGCGGCATGACCTGCGCCGGTTGCTCCGCACGTCTCAACAAGATGCTGGCGGCGCTGCCGGGCGTGCTCTCGGCCGAGGTCAATTTTTCCATCGAGCAGGCCCGCATCGAGCTGGTGCCCGGCATGCAGACCCCGGCCTCGCTACGCGAACATATAGAGGCGCTCGGCTTTGGTGCCCAGCTGGTGCAGGGCTCGGCCAGTGCGCGCCGCCAACAGCTGCAGGCCCGTGAAGAGCAGGAAGCTGCCACCACGCACAAGGCGCTGATCCAGGTTGTTATTTCGGCCCTGCTGACCCTGCCGCTGCTGGTGGGCATGATCGCTATGGCGGGGTTGCTCCCCTGGCATCTGCCCGCCTGGCTGGAGCTGCTGCTCGCCACGCCGGTGCAGTTCTGGATTGGAGCCCGCTTCTATCGCGGTGCCTGGCTTGCCCTCAAGAACCGCTCCGCCAACATGGATGTGCTGGTGGCGACCGGCACCAGTGCCGCCTACTTCTACAGCCTCTACCTGCTGCTGACTCTGGGGATGGCCGCCAGTGGCAAGCTCTATTTCGAGGCGAGCGCCATCATCATTACCCTGATTTCGTTGGGCAAACTGCTGGAGGCCCGCGCCCGCCGCAGCACCCAGTCCGCCATTCGCGAACTGATGGCGCTGCGGCCGGAAACCGCCACCGTCTGGCGTGGCGAGCGCTGGCAGAGCGTGGCCATCGACGAGGTGCTGCGCGGTGATCGGCTGCGGGTGCTGGTGGGCGAGCGTGTGCCGGTGGATGGCAAGATAGTGATCGGCGCCAGCGAGCTGGACGAGTCGATCCTCACCGGCGAGAGCCTGCCGGTGCCGCGCAGTGCGGGCGACAAGGTGCTGGGCGGCGCCATCAACTGCTCCGGGGTGCTGGAGATTGAAGCCACGACTGTGGGGGAGGAGTCCAGCCTCAGCAAGATCATCGCGCTGGTGGAGAGTGCCCAGATGGGCAAGGCGCCGCTGCAACAGCTGGTGGACAAGGTCTCCGCCGTGTTTGTACCGGTCGTGATGGCGATCGCCCTGTTCACCCTGCTGGTGTGGTACGCCATCGGCAACGATTTCGGTCAGGCGCTGCTGGCCGCCGTGGCCGTACTGGTGATCGCCTGTCCCTGCGCGCTGGGACTGGCGACGCCGGCAGCCATCGTCACTGGTACCGGGGTGGCAGCCCGTCACGGCATCCTGATCAAAGACGTGGATACCCTGCAGAAGGCTCACGCCATCAAGGCGCTCATCTTCGACAAGACAGGTACGCTCACTCAGGGGCGGCCGGTGCTGGCGAACTGGAGCGGCAGTGACGAGCAGTTACGGCTCGCTGCCGCCTTGCAGCAGGCGAGCGAGCATCCGCTGGCACTGGCGATGCGCGAGGCCGTCGGCACAGAAGTGGCGCTGCCCCAGCCGGAGGCGGTGGAGGTGCGGGTCGGTGCGGGTATTGTCGGTCAGGTGGCAGGCCACAGGGTCGCCATCGGCAATGGATCCCTGCTGGCTCAGCTCGGCATTGATCAACCGCAGCAGGATGAACAGCCCGCCGACGGCGCGACCCGGGTCTGGGTCGCCATCGACGGCGTGGTGGCCGGTATCGCGGCACTGGCCGATACCCTGCGCCCCGAGAGTGCGCAAGCCATCGCTACCCTGCGCCAGCGTGGCATCGCCAGCTGGCTGGTGAGCGGCGATGCGCCGGCCCCCGTGGCCCATATCGCTGCCAAGCTGGGGCTGGACGGGGCGTTTGACTCCGTGCTGCCCGCAGGCAAGGTTGAAAAAGTCGAGGCGCTGCGGGCGCAAACCAGCGGGCTGGTGGCCATGGTGGGGGATGGGGTGAACGATGCCCCCGCGCTTGCCGCGGCGGATGTCGGCATCGCCATGGGCTCCGGCTCCGATGTGGCGATGGAGACGGCCTCCATCACGCTCATGCGGTCGGATCCGCGGTTGGTGGCCGATGCCATCGACATCTCGGCGGCCACCTGGCGCACCATACAGCAAAATCTGTTTTGGGCCTTCGTGTTCAATATCATCGGCATTCCGCTGGCGGCTCTGGGGTATCTCAGCCCCGAGCTGGCGGGGGCGGCCATGGCCCTGAGCAGCATCACGGTATTGAGTAATTCCCTGTTACTGAAACGCTGGCAGCCCAAGACGGGCACCCATGCCGGTCACCATGTCAGCACTGAATCGAACCGCTAAGGAGTCATCCATGAATATCAGCAAGGTAGCCAAGGCGACGGGACTGACCGCCAAGACCATCCGTTACTACGAGAGTATCGGTCTCATCTCGGCGCCGGTGCGCAGCGATAACGGCTATCGCAGCTACACCGAGGGGGCACTGCGGGAGCTGCGCTTCGTCAAGCGAGCGCGGGAGACCGGCTTCAATCTGGAGGAGTGCCAGGAGCTGCTGGCGCTCTACCGGGACGAGCACAGAACCAGTGCCCAGGTGAAGAAACTGGCGCAGGAGAAGATCGTCGATCTGCGGGCTCGCATCGCCGGCTTGCAGGCCATGCTGGCTTCCCTCGAGGGGCTGGTATGCTGCTGCCACGGGGATGAAAGTCCCGAGTGCCCGATCCTGGACGAGCTGGAGCGCGGTTGACTAACCGCTTAATAACAGACGTTTGATTGTTGGTCCGGAAGGGGGAGTGGTAGACTGTGCGGCTTTTGTACAGGGAGTACACAGTTGACTCAGAGTGTGACACGTCAGGTGAAGCAGGCCATCATGGCCCAGCTCTATACTCACGCCTCATTCAGCCTGCCTTGTCTGGGTCTGCTGGCGCTCGGCTGGAGCCTGTTGTTCAACGATTACCTGCCCGCCGGCGAGGCGTTCGGCTGGTTGGGACTGGTCAGCCTGTTGTTGTTTTGTCGCGGCTGGCACCTGCGTTGGCGTCAGCCCAGGCTGACGCAGATCCCCTTGCCGGTGCTGGAGCGCGAGCTTTTCATCGGGGTCACCATCACCTCCATCATCTGGGCGCTCGGCGTGCTGCTCTACATGGACAAGCTGCCCGACACCTATCGCGCTGCCATGATGATGCTCTCCAGTCTGATCCTCACCGGCAGCGCCATCATGCTGTTTGGCAGCCGCCGTTCCCTCTACGGTGCCGTCTTGCCACTCGGGCTCGCCATGCTGTTCGAGCTGGGGGTCGGCAACGAGCAGGAGCGGATCGTCTCCTGCATGCTGGCGGGCTATCTGTTTGTCTTCTTGCCGACGCTGCTGCGCCGTCTGCGGCGGGATCAGGTCGCCTCCCTCTATCATCGCTTTTCCAACGCCGATCTGGTGGCCGAGCTGAAGGCGGTCTCAGAGCATCTCAAGCTCACCTCCCGGCTGGATGGTCTGACCGGCATCGCCAATCGCGCCCATCTGGATGACAGCCTGGAGCGCGCCTGGCGCCGCTGTCATCGCGCACGCACCCCCCTGTCACTGGTGCTGGTGGATGTGGATTACTTCAAGCAATTCAACGATCTCTATGGTCATCAGCTGGGTGATGAGTGCCTGCAGCAAGTGGCGGGATTGCTGGCCGAGGTGCAGCGCCGCGAGGATGATCTCGCTGCTCGTTACGGCGGAGAGGAGTTTGCTCTGCTGCTGCCTTGTACCAGCATGCAGGGGGCGCTGCAGATAGCAGAAAACGTGCGGGTGGCGCTCAAGGAACTGGGCATACCTCACCAGAAATCCCTGGTCTCCAACCGGGTCAGTTGCAGCTTCGGGGTGGCGACCCTGGTGCCGGATCAGAGCAGTTCCATCGCCCAGTTGATCCAAAAAGCGGATGCGGCCCTCTATCAGGCCAAGCATAATGGGCGGGATCGTATCGAAGTAGCCTTGATGGGTAAGGTTGCCTGAGTTTCACATGACAGATTTAAAGAGGTTGTCTATGCAATGTCATCGTATCGAAGAGCTGCTGGAGTTGTTGCAGCCTGCCTGGATCAAGGAACAGGACCTCAGCCTGGTGCAATTCGTTGCCAAACTGGCGGCGGAAGCCCGCTATGAGGGTGCCTTGCCCGACCTGACCGACGACATGCTGATCTACCACCTCAAGATGCGGGAGTCCGACAAGCAGGCGATGATCCCCGGCCTGGCCAAGGATCATGTACCCGATTTCAAGGAAGCTCTGCTCAAGGCCCGTGGCATCAAGTGATTCCGGCGCGGTGCAAATAGCGCCAAAAGATGGTTTCAAGAGAATCTCTCAAAAAGGTGTTTCGTCAACTGGCGACACGCCTTTTTTGTTGCTTGAAATTGCGACGTCACTCGAACATTAGATACATTTTACCCACACAATTAGCAGGTTGTTTAAGATATAATCCGCTCCATAACAATTAATGAGTGGAGCTAAGTGTTGCAATGGCCGACCAGGACAAGATCGATATCAAGGATGTCACCGGCGATGTAACGGGGACGTATAACCCCAATACCTTCAAAGCCAGCGACGACAGGTTCAATCCCGGCAACAGCATCTATGTGAGGGCGCAACCCGGCTACTGGCAGCGGGTACGCAAGGCCATGGGCTGGTTCTTCGTGGTGATCTTCGTCGCCTTGCCCTGGTTGCGTTATGACGGTCGTCAGGCCGTGCTGTTCGATATCGATCATCAGCAGTTCCATATCTTCGGTGCAACCATCTGGCCGCAGGATCTGACCCTGCTGGCCTGGATCTTCATGATCGCTGCCTTCGGGCTCTTCTTCGTGACCACCTTCCTCGGCCGGGTCTGGTGTGGTTATCTCTGCCCGCAGACGGTGTGGACTTTCATGTTCATCTGGTTCGAAGAGAAGCTGGAAGGGGCGGCCAATAAACGGCGCAGGCTGGATGCGGCTCCCTGGAGTGGCGAGAAGCTGGCCCGCAAGGGCGCAAAGCATCTGGCGTGGATCCTGCTCTCCCTCGGCACCGGTCTTACCTTTGTTGCCTATTTCCAGGATGCATTCCAGCTGGTGCCTGACGTTCTCACCCTGCAGGCGAGTGGCTGGGTCATCTTCTGGGTGCTGTTCTTTGCCGCCTGTACCTACGGCAACGCAGGCTGGATGCGCGCCATCATGTGTATCCACATGTGCCCCTATGCCCGCTTCCAGTCCGCCATGTTCGACAAGGACACCTTCATCGTCGGCTACGACACCAAGCGTGGCGAGAGCCGTGGTGCCCGTGCCCGCAAGGTGGATCACAAGGCGCTGGGGCTGGGGGATTGCATCGACTGCGATCTCTGCGTGCAGGTCTGCCCGACCGGCATCGACATCCGCGACGGTCTGCAGTACGAGTGCATCAACTGCGGCGCCTGCGTCGATGCCTGTGACCAGACCATGGATCGCATGGGTTATCCGAAGGGGCTGATCAGCTATACCACTGAGCACAAGCTGGCCCACAACAGCACCCATGTGGCGCGGCCCAAGCTGCTTGGCTATGGCCTGGTGATGGTCATCATGCTGGGGGTGTTCGTCTACAATGCCATGTCCATCATGCCGATGGGGCTCGACATACTGCGGGATCGCAACCAGCTGTTCCGCGAGAACAGTGAGGGGCTCATCGAGAACACCTACACCCTCAAGATCCTCAACAAGACCCTGCATGCCCAGACTTATCAGCTGGATGTGGAAGGGTTACCTGAGCACCAGTGGTTTGGTCCGCGCGACGTAACCCTGAAGGCGGGCGAGATCTACACCTTGCCGGTGAGCGTGGCCGTTGACCCCTTCAACCTGAAGAAGCCGACCCTGGACATCCAGTTTGTGCTCAAGCGGGATGGCGCGGCGCCGGACGACAGCAAGGGCACCCTGCGCCAGGCCAGCAAGTTTATCAGCCGGCTGTGATGCCGGGAAAGGCGAGGGCTGACCGGTCAGTTCAGGCCCCCAGTGACCGTAGTGATGACGGGAAAGCGTGGCGCAACCGGTTGGGTTGAACGCCATTGAACCGAGTAGTGATAGACTGGGGCGCAACGGCGCCCCTTTCTTATGGTGGATGACATGCGTTTCAACTATTCCGACCTCAATCCCGATCTCATCATGGATGCGCTGGATCTCAGCGGCCTGCGGCTCGACTCCGGCCTTATCGAGCTCAACAGCTACGAGAACCGGGTCTACCAGTTCCAGGATGAGGATCGTCGCCGCTATGTGGTGAAGTTTTATCGTCCCGGCCGCTGGAGTCGGGCCCAGATCCTCGAGGAGCATGAGTTCGCTACGCGTCTCTGGGATGCGGAGATCCCGGTCGCCGCGCCGCTCGCCTTCGCTGGCGAAACCCTGCTGGAGCACGAAGGCTACCCCTTTGCCATCTGGCAGAGCGTCGGTGGCCGCCAGTTCGAGGTGGATAACCTCGACCAGCTGGAGTGGGTGGGGCGTTTCCTCGGCCGCATCCACCAGATAGGCGCCTGTCGCCCCTTCCATCACAGGGTCCGGCTCGATGTGGAGAGCATGCTGCACGAGCCGCGTCAGCTGCTGGCGTCCGGCGAGTGGCTGCCGAGCGGGTTGGCCAAGCAATTTTTCGGGGTGCTCGACGAGCTGATCAAGCATGTCAGCGATGCCATGACCCTGGATGTGGCTCAGATCTCCCTGCATGGCGACTGCCACCCGGGCAACATCCTGTGGCGCGATGGCCCCATGTTCGTCGATCTTGATGATTGTCGTACCGGTCCCGCCATCCAGGATCTCTGGATGATGCTGAGCGGCGAGCGCCACGAGCAGCAGATCCAGCTCGATACCCTGCTGGCGGGCTACGAGGAGTTCATGGAATTCGACTCGCGTGAGCTGGCGCTTATCGAGCCGCTGCGGGCAATGCGGATCGTCCACTACATGGCCTGGCTGGCGCGGCGCTGGGAAGATCCCGCTTTCCCCCGTCACTTCCCCTGGTTCAATACCGATCACTACTGGCGCCAGCAAATCGCCATCCTGCACGATCAGCTGGAAGCGCTTAAGGCGCCGCCGTTGACCCTGATGCCAAACTGGTGACATTGAGGGGATATTGAGCGACAGAAGGGACTCGAACTCCTGCTCTGACCATTGACGGCGGGATGGCGACACAATAGGCTTGGCACTGCTTCGGTTCGCCGGGCGTGCCTCACAGTGATCCCTTAACAGGAAACATCATGAAAAAAGTTTTATTTTTCCTTGCTGCCATGCTGATGATCCCCATGGTTCACGCCGCCCCCGAGTTCAAGGAAGGCGTCAACTACGATGTGGTCAAACAGACTGGCACTGCCCAGCCGGAAGTGATGGAGTTCTTCTCCTACTACTGCCCGCACTGCGCCACCTTCGAACCGATCGTTGAACAGTTGAAGGCTGGGTTGCCAGAGGGGGTACCCCTCAAGAAGAACCCGGTTGCCTTCCTCGGCCGCGAGATGGGTCCGGAGATGCAGCGTGCCTACGCCGTCGCCAGTCTGCTCAATGCCGAAGCCAAGCTGACTCCGGCCATCTTCACCAAGATCCACACCCAGCGTCAGCCGCCGATGAGTCGCGATGACGTGAAGCAGATCTTTGTGGACAACGGCGTGTCAGCGGAAGAGTTCGACGGTGCCGTCGACAGCTTCGCCGTCTCCGGCATGGTCTCCCAGTTCGATCGCAACACCGAGAGCTACAACATTCGCGGTGTGCCGGCCTTCCTGGTCAATGGCAAGTACATGGTGAAGATCGAATCCATTACTTCCCAGGAGCAGTTCAACCAGCTGGTGAAATTCCTGTTGGCCAAGAAAGACTGATGGTTGCCTGACATCATGAAAAAAGCCCGCCGGTGCGAACCGGCGGGCTTTTTGTTTTCTGGTGCTCTGGAAGATCAGACCCCGACGTGAAAGGCCTGCTTGAGGTTGCGTATGAAGTCCGCATCCCGGCACAGGGTCTTGCCCGGGCTGTCGGAGATCTTGGCCACCGGGCCGCCGTTGCACTCCATCAGCTTGAACACGATGTTCATGGGACTGACGCCGGGCAGATCGCAGGTGAGCTTGGTGCCGATGCCGAAGCTGGTGTTGATACGGCCCCGGAAGTGACGGAACAACTCGACGGCCTTGTCGAGGTTGAGCCCATCGGAGAAGACCAGCGTCTTGTCGGTGGGGTTGATGCCGAGCCGCTGGTAGTGGCTGATGGCCTTCTCGCCCCACACCACGGGGTCGCCCGAGTCATGGCGCAGCCCCTGATAACGGCTGGCCAGCTCGAAATCGAAGTCACGCAAGAAGGCATCCATGGTGATGCAGTCGGTCAGGGCGATACCGAGGTGGTTGGTGAACTCATCCAGCCAGCTGGTGAGGGCGGCGCGCTGGCTGTGCTCCAGCGGGAAGCCGAGCTGCTGATGGGCCTGGAACCACTCGTGGGCCTGGGTGCCCACAGCCGACAAGTGGTATTTCTGGGCCAGCAGGTAGTTGCTGGTGCCACGAAACGCCGGCAGGCGCTCCTTGAGGCGGCCCACCACGGCATCCTGCACCGCGTGGGAGAAGCGGCGGCGGGTGCCAAAATCGATGAGGTTGAACTCACTCATCTCCTCTGCGCTGAGTGTATGTTCCAGCTTGTCGATCTTCTGATCGAGCCGCTCCAGCGCCTGGCTGACACCAAACTGGGGGTAGCGGAAGCGGTTGCGCATCTCGCTGATGATGGCGAGCACCGGGATCTCCCACAGGATCACATCCTGCCAGGGCCCTTCGACCCGCACATTGATGCGGCCATCCTGCTCGAACACTTTCAACAGGGAGGCATCGAGCGGCTTGCGACGGAGGTGGTCGAGGTAGTCAGGGGTGAAAAAGGGGCGCTCGGCCAGAAAATTGAGCTCGGGTCTGGTCAGCCGCAAGGAACCGGCGAGGCGAAGCTGCTCCTCGATCTGGCCCATCATGGGCAGCAGATCCTCTTCGTTGCGGCTGTGGAATTCGGCCACCACCTCGGCATCCGGATAGCGATGGAACACCGCCTGCTGCATATGCAGCTTGTAGGCGTCGGTGTCGAGCAGGCTGGTGAGAATCGGTGGCATATCAGGCGTCCAGCAGGCGTTGTACATCGATCAGGGTCTGGGCCAGTTCGGCGCCAGCCTCGATCATCTGGGTGTGGGCGCTGGCAACCGTCTCGGGGGCGATGCCACGGCAGGCATCGAGATGGACGATCACCCGGAAACCGGCGTGGCGCAGCTGCAGCACGCTGGTCTTGACGCAGTAGTCGGTGGCAAGGCCGCCGACCAGCACTGTGCTGACCTTGCGGGCTTGCAGAAACTCGATGAGCCCGGTGCTGCGTTGTTCGGCCAGATCGTGGAAGCAGGTGCCGTAGGGATGCAGATCCGGCTCGATCCCCTTCCAGACGAAGAAGTCGTAATCGATGGGAGCGGGCAGACCATCGAGCAGTTCGAACCCCCGGGTGCCCGGTACGCAGTGCACCGGCCAGGTGAGGTCGGCGTTGGGCAGATTCAGCGGCAGCAGCATGCCGGCAGGATCGGAGACGGCCCAGTCGGCATTGGCGGGGTGAGCGTCCTTGCTGCCGATCCGCAGCGTGGCGAGAGTGGCCTGAGCGTTGAGCGCAGCCACAATATCATCACCGCCCGCGACGGGCAGTTCGTTCGGGCAGAGGGGGGTAAATCCCTTCTGCGCATCAATATCCAGGCTGGCGACGGTTCCCATTGAGTGGCTCCTGCACATACTATTCGTGTGATATTATCTACCAAACATTAATCGAAGGCGAGCAGGGCGATCGGCATGTTGAGAATGAGTCTGGATATGGTGGTGCTGCGCTTGCATGACGAGCGGATCGAGCTGCTGCTCGAGACCCGTGATCGCCCCCCCTTTGCCCACTGCTGGCAGCTACCCGGCTTGCGCATCGACGAGGCACTGGATCGGGATCTCGATGCCGCCCAGCGCCGCCTGCTGGCGGAGTGGGGGCTGGGCCACTGCTACAGCGAGCAGGTCTGCACCCTCGGCAATCTTGAGCGGGATCCCCGTGGCTGGTCCACGACCCTGGTCTATCTCTGTCTGGTCGATCCCGGGATCGAGGCCATTCACGGCTGCTGGCATCCGCTCTCCAACCTGCCGGGGCTCAGCCTCGCCTTCGATCACCCCCAGCTGATTGCCAAGGGGCTGGAGCGGCTGCGGATCAAGAGCCGCTACAGCACCTTGCCGCTGCAACTGCTGGGGCCCGAGTTCACCCTCTCAGAGGTGCAGCGCGCCTTCGAAATTATCCTGCAAACTCCTATGAATACGGCAGCGTTTCGCAAGCGGATCCATCGCGCCGACATTCTGGTGGATACCGGCCGCAAGCGTACCGGCAAGCAGCGTCCCGCCATTCTCTACCGGCTGGAGAGTCCCTGCTGCGTGATGTTCGATCAGGTGATGCATGGAGCAGAAGCATGAGTGCGGATCCCGTTCGTGTGCTGGTGAGTGCTTGTTTGCTGGGTCAGCCAGTGCGTTACGACGGCCATAGCAAGGGAATTGTCAGCGACTGGTTGAGTGCGCTGGGTGCCGAAGGGCGAGTGCTGGCCTTCTGCCCCGAAGTGGCGGGAGGTTTGCCGACCCCGCGTCCCCCTGCCGAGCGACAGGACGAGCGGGTGGTGACCGCGAGCGGGCTGGATGTGACGACCGAGTTTGATCGCGGCGCCGAGCTGGCCCTCGCGCTCTGTCAGGCGCAGGACATTTGCTTCGCCCTGCTCAAGGAGGGGAGCCCCTCATGTGGCAGCGGCCGTATCTACAACGGCCGCTTCGAAGGCGTTTCTGTGGTGGGTGAGGGCAAGACCACGGCCCTGCTGCGTCGGCACGGCATCGCCGTTTTCTCGGAAGATCAGTTGGCCGAGCTGGCCTCTGCACTCTCTTTGGATTCCTCTTTGGCGGCCACAGGCAGCGGTTCCTGATCCCGCTGCCAGCCGTCCAGCAGCTGGTCCTTCTCCTGCCAGCGCTGGTTTAGCCACTCCTGAAAACCCCGTTTGAACTGCTTGTCATTGAAGTAGTCGCCGACCAGCGCCTCATCCACCGGTAGCTCCTCGATGTGCACCTGAATGCGTTTTACCCGTCCCATCAGGAAGTCCTTGAACGGGGTCTCTGCGTTGTCCGGATAGCGGATGGTGACGTTGATCAGGCTGTCGAACTGCTCCCCCATGGCCGCCAGGGTGAAGGCGAGCCCGGCTGCCTTGGGCGGCATCAGGTGACGGTAGCGGGAGCGCGCCGCATCCCGCTTGGGCTCGGTGAAGCGGGTGCCCTCCACGAAGTTGATGACGGTGGTGGGGATGTGGCGAAACTTTTCGCAGGCGTTGCGGGTGCTCTCTATGTCCTTGCCGCGCAGATGCGGGTTGCGTAGCAAAAACGCCCGTGAATAGCGGCGCATGAAAGGCATGTCCAGCCCCCAGCAGGCGAGTCCCAGCAGCGGTATGTAGATGAGCTCGTGCTTCATGAAGAATTTGGGCACCGGCAACCTGTCCCGGAACAGATGGCCCAGCACCACTATGTCGGTCCAGCTCATGTGATTGCTGACGATGAGATACCAGCCATCCTTGCGTAGTTGAGAGTCATCTTCAACCTGCCAGTCAATGCGGGTGGTGAGGCGGATCACCAGGGCGTTGCAACCGAGCCACAGCCTCATGCAACGGTTGTTGAGCCGGCTGCAGGCGCGGCCAAAGGCCGGAATGGGCAGCAGCAGCTTGGCCAGCGACACCAGCAGGATCAGGCTGGCGCACAGGGCGGTGAACAAAATGGTCAGGCTGGTGCTGATGAGCAGCACCAGGGGGCCGGGGAGCAGGGTTAGCATGGGCGTCGTTTACTGCGTCTTGTCTGCCAGCAGCTGGCTCAGGGTCTGGTCTTTCTCGTGCCAGATCCCGTTCAGCCACTGTTGAAACTCTTGTTGGAACTCGGGGTCATTGAAGTAATCCCCCACCAGCTTGCGGTCGATCGGCAAATAGCGGACCTGAACCTTGATTTGCCCGACCCGGCCGCACATGAAGTCCCAGTAGCTGGGGATACCGCCCGGGTAGGCGATGGTCACATCCACCAGTTTGTGCAGTTGATCGCCCATGGCCGCCAGGGTGAAGGCGATGCCCCCGGCTCTCGGGTGCAGCAGGTGGCGATAGGGGGCGGCCTGTTTGTCGTGTTTGTGGGCGGTGAAGCGGGTGCCCTCCACGAAGTTCATCACACTCACCGGAATGTGGCGGAATTTGGCACAGGCCTGGCGCGTTGTTTCTATGTCTTTTCCCTTCAGATGTGGCCTTTTTTCCAGAAATTTACGGGAATAGCGTCGCATGAAGGGGAAGTCGAGCGCCCACCAGGCCAGACCGAGAAAAGGCACCCAAATCAGTTCTTTCTTGAGAAAGAACTTCAGAAACGGGATTTTTTGATTAAAAACCCGCTGCAGTACCAGTATGTCTACCCAGGATTGATGGTTGGCAATGACCAGATACCACTCATTCCGGCTCCCTTTGTCCACTCCGACCACTTCGAAAGGGGTTTTGATGATGGTTTTCTGGATAAGATTGTTGAAACCGATCCAGCAGCTGGCACAGCCATCGAGCAGGGCGTTGCAGAGGGTTCGCCAGCCCGTGAGCGGTAGCAGCAGCTTGAGCAGACCCAGCAAGAAGATGGGGATGCACCAGAAGAGGGTGTTGAAAAAATAGAGCAGGGTGGAGAGGCTGCCGCGCAGTCGCTCTGTCAGCTTGTTGGGCATGAGTTCGGGTCCGTCTTGCTGTCGATAAAGGGTCATCAAGTGGTCAGATCTGTGGCTATAATATCAGCCGATCGCTCGCGAGACCATGGAGAGCGCTCTCGGCAGCAAGGGACTCAGTTTACGCAATTCGGCCTATTCAGCCGCTGCGCAGCCGTGACAGCAGCCGATCCATGGCGCGGTAGCCGAGCGCCTCGATCAGATGCTCCTTGCCGATGGCGGGCTGTCCTGCCAGATCGGCGATGGTACGTGACACTCGCAGGATACGGTGCCAGGCCCGGATGCTGAGCCCCAGCTTCTGGATGGCGTTCTCCAAAAACTCAGCATCTTGCGGCGATAATCGGCAAATATCCTCTATCTCGCGACTATCCAGCAGATTGTTGAGCTTGCCATTGCGGCTCAGCATGCGCTCCCGCGCCGCCAGTACCCGATCGCGGATCTGCTGGCTCGACTCCCCCCGCTCCGCTTTGCCGGTGAGGCTCCCCTTGGGCAGCAGCGGCACCTCCACCGTGAGGTCGAAGCGGTCGAGAAAGGGGCCGGAGAGCTTGCCGAGGTAGCGCAGGATCTGATCCGGGCTGGAGCGGGTCTGGCCGTCGCCATAGTGGCCGCATGGGCTGGGGTTCATGGCGCCGATCAGCTGGAATCGGGCGGGGAAATCCACCTGACGGGCGGCCCGGCTGATGGTGATGTGGCCCGTCTCCAGCGGTTCGCGCAGAGAGTCGAGTACCTTGCGCTCGAATTCGGGCATATGTGTATGTTTTTACAATAACCCCATATGTGTATGTCTATACTTTATGTACATAACCTCAGTTCCAAATTGACTTTGGAGGGTAGATTCCATGGTACATATGAAGAGTGGAATGAATATTGGCGTATATATTTTGCCTAGATTGATATTGTCGAACATAAGTTCGAGTGAGGATGCTGAGGCTAAAAAAAGAAAAGTTGGAGAATATCTATACTATTATAAAGACTCGGAAAGTATGAGCTCTTATCATTCGATGAAATTCAATCGCTTTCCTATCTTATTAAATTACGACAACTCCGTTTGGAAAGAAGGGACAATATATCTACTTGTACGAGCTGTTGGGGTTATTGGTGTTAATATGCTGACATTACATAACTTGGCATATGATTTAAGTGCTTATAGAAAGTTTCTATATGATGAGCAGCTTGAGGTTACATATATACCAGAAAGAAAATCGATGAGGCCGTATTATCAATATAAATACCACCTGATGTCACTGTGTAATGATAAAAAAATCTCGTTCAATACGGCGAAAAGAAGAATGTCTAGTGTTATTGGATTCTATAGATGGATGAAAGTTGCAGGATTAATAGATATGACATCATCTTTATGGAGCGAGAAGGATATCTATATTAATGTCTCTGATACCTTTGGTTTAATGAAGAAAATTAGGATTGTAAAAACTGATTTATCTATAAAGGTAAAAAATCAGAACAGTAATAACCAGTTAGCCATTTATGATGGGGGTGCTCTTAAGCCATTAACTAAAAAGGAACAAAAAGCACTAATTGAAACTTTACTAGAAAATAAAAATATAGAGATGCGGCTGATTTTCATGTTAGCACTTTTCACCGGAGCGAGAATTCAAACTATTTTAACTCTGCCTTGTTCAGTTTTTCTAGAGGAATTAGCCTCTGGTGATAAGTATAAAATGATTTCGATTGGGTTTGGCACTGGGGTAGACTCAAAAAATAATAAACGAACGGTAATTTCAGTTCCTGGCTGGCTTTATTTGAAAGTTAAAACATATGTAAATAGTCAAAGGGCAAGAAAGAGAAGCGATAAGGCTAAACCTGCAAGTGTATCTAGATTGGTTTTCCTCACATCTCAAGGTTCTCCATACTATATGCCAAATGAGGAGAGAGAAACGTTCCTTGATGGTTATGTGACTACTTATATAAGTAATGGCCAGTCTGTTCGGCAGTTTTTAGCAAACAAGATAATTCCAATCATGAGAGTTAAACTGAAAGTTGATGATTTCACATTTCGATTTCATGACTTGAGAGCCACATTCGGACTTAATATTAGTGAGCTTCAGTTACTAATGGTTGATAAAGGTATGATAAGTCTGCATCAAGCTAGAGAGTTTGTTAAAACGGCTATGGGACATTCTAACTATCGTACGACAGATGGATATCTAAAATATAGTCGTGAGATTAATACCCTGACGCAATATCAGGATGATTATGAAAGTTATATTAAACAGCTTATAGGTGGGCTGTATGAGTGAACATTATATATTAAGAGAGTCTATTCATGTTACTTTACCACTTGAAAATCATATCGTTCCAATAATGCCAGAGAAAGTTGTATTGATCTTTTCTGATGTTGGGCGCTGTGATATTGGGTCATTATGCTATTCGCGAAGAAAAAGCATGGCTACGTGGCGGAAAAGTAGAGAAGTTGTTAGTGATAGCATAATACCTCATAGAATAGATGCGATTAAAAAAATTATAAATATAATTTCAGATGAGTTCATAATATCTAATGTGAAACCTATAACCTTGTCTAGAATGACTAAGGGATTTATTAGATTTATGGATTGGTGTGACTTAAATAGCCATGGTGATGTGCTGCGTAGTAAAGATGATGCAATCAATGCATGTGGTGCTTTTATAAATGAACTCAAGCATAAATTAAGAAGAGGAGAACTAAAAAGTCAGAGTACAGTAAATTTACAACATGCAATGCTGACTTATATGAGTCGACTTTTTGATATAGATTTTAAAGAGCACCTCCATTTAATAACCATGACTCGTGGATATACGCCAACTGATCCCCCTGATGAGCAAGCTGTGAAACAGCTGCTCTCAATTTGTAAGTGTCTGTTTAACAGTATAGCGGCATTCATTATTGAATCATTGCCATACCCCTACATGATTCCAATGCAGGATGTAGAATCAACGCAAGAAAGAGTTTGGATTTTTCCCACTGTCCAGTGGATGAAAAACTTGGAAACAAAAAACAGACAGGGTGTATATAACCATAGTCGTGGAGGGTTATATGAGTTAGAAGAAGTTAAACACTTATATGCATCTGAAAGAAATGCGAAAGCAGCAATTAGAAATGCAAAGAAACTGATTGAACGTGCAAATAGTGATCCCATGCATACATCTAGGTTAGGGGTATACAACTTTGCTGTATTTTCATTTATTCATCTATTTTTGGCTAATACAGGAATGAATTTACAGCAGCTGATAATGCTTGAATGGGATGCTAGTTATTATAATGCAGAGAGAGTTAGTCATCGGTTCTATCAGATAAAAGCTCGCGCTGGAAATAAGAATGTATATTTTGAAATACAAGGGAGCTTTTTTCCTATATTTAAACGTTTCATTTCATTACGAAGTTTTATTTTAGATGGAAAGGAATTTAAATATCTATTCTTTACATTCTCAAAAATAAGAGGCCGGCAACCTGTAAAAATACAATGGGGAAGTCTGTACCAATTTAACAAGCAACTATCTCGAGTGTTTGAAAGCATTCCGAATATAACATCACGCATGTGGAGAGCATTTAAGAGTGAATGGTATATTCAAAACGCTGATGTAGCTGTAACGGCGATGGCCCTACAGAATACCGTGGATACAGTAAAACGAAGATATGTAAATGGCTCATCCACTAAAGGCATAAATGAGATGTCATTTTTCTTAGAACAACTGTCTAAAGTGACTATTGTTGAGTCTGGTCGTGTGGTTGGAAGTGCTACTTCTATAGGAGGATGCTCCGTTATTCATGAGAACAATCCAATAATACCTGACTGTTTTAAACCTGAGAGTTGCTTGTTCTGTGATAAATATGTCATTCATGCTGATCATAATGATATATTAAAAATATTTGGATTTAGAGCTTACTTAAATAAGCTTGGTGAACTTGGGTCATCGCTGGAGCAGTTAGATAGAATACACAAGCCGATACTGGAACGGCTAACCGATATTCTCAATCAAATATCTAGTAGAGGTGAGGAACTCTATCGGATGGTCAAGATAATTGACTCCGATTCAGAGTCAAACCAAACATATGGTAGTTATTGGGACTACAAAATAATGATGTTAGATAGGTTACTGTAAATGAAACATGATGTTTTATATAATAGCAACGTGAATATACAAAATGAAAAATCTAAACCTGATTGTTTGTATTATATTGGGATGGAGCCTAAGGGCGAATTTGTAGTTAGTCGAGACATGGAAGGGAAGCCCCTATCGTATTATTTGGATGATATGTGGAACTGGTCTATCTATAATAATGGGAAAAAAGCGACATTCAATTTTTACGTGAAGCTAAATAATGAGACCATTTTTTCCTTATGTTTAAAAAAGGAAATGAAGTGGATATTCTTTTCTTTAATATGGATGAAAAAAGGGCCAATCCTTTCATTTAGAACTCTTAGTAGCTATCTTAGCTTGCTTAGAGCGTTGGGCCTTTATCTTGTAGATAAAAACTTAACCTATAAACAGTTCTTTTCGAATAATAAATACATTGATGGTTTTTCTAATTCGATTAATCAAGGCCGTATGTCTAAATTAGGTATGTTGATTCGGCATTGTCACTTGCTTTTTGATATTAATGTTATGAGGTCGGATAAGGAAGGAATTCTTTTATCCATAAGTAGAAAAAAGCATGAATATATAAGTGGTCTTTATCAACATCCACCTATACCATCGAGAATATATTCAAATATTATCAAAGTTGTTAAAGATGATTTAGATGACATATCATCATCAATAGACAAGATAATAGAACTATCTAACCGCTGTATTGAAGATCCTCTTCTAGGGCTTGGAAGAGGTGGGCTCAAGAAAAAAAGAGCTAGAGGAGAGAGGGTTTATTTGGAACCTGGGAAAGCTAGTTTTCTAAATTTGTTAGAAGAATATGGCTTGGTATCATTTTTCAGTCGTCATAATTTAAGGATGGATCGGCAAGGATTGTCATCTGCATGTTCATTTATACAAAAATGTGTTGCGGTAGCTATACAGATTTTTTCTGGAATGCGTATTAGTGAGGTCGATTCGCTTCCTTATAATTGTATTAAAGAGCATATATTAAATGGGAAAGTGCATTATCTTATAGAAGGTTTTACAACAAAATTCAATCACGGAATAAATTTGAAAGCAAAATGGGTGACGAATAACGATGGTGTTACTTCAATACATTTAGCAAGAAAAATCTCTGATCTTATATATTCAGCTTCTCAGATTAGAGTTCATGATGAAGATAGAGTTCTATTTGCAAGCATAACTCAATTGCCATTCTCACCAGGGGTTAAACAAGAGGCTCGTGCGATCACTAGTATTAAAATAAATCAGTATGTATCAGAGAAAACACTCGAGATTACTAACTCAGATATTGATGAGCTTAAGATAATTGAGCCATTTAGGAATTGGGATAAGGACGAAAAAATTAAAGTTGGTGAAAAATGGCCATTCACTAGTCATCAAGCTAGAAGATCATTGGCATTATATGCATCACATTCTGGTCTTGTGTCATTACCATCACTAAAACTTCAACTAAAGCATATAACGACAGAGATGACGTTGTATTATGCGAAAGGGAGTGAGTTAGCGGTCAATATAATAAATCCGAAATCAGACCATTTTGCGAATGAATATCAAAGGTCACAGCATTTTTCACAGGCACAATCATACCTCAATGTGATTTTTGATGAGAATTCAAAATTGGCTGGTATTCACGGCTTAATCGTAAATCGTCAGTCATCATCCGAGCACACGATTATATTTAATGATAAGGCAGAGACTATTAAAAAGTTTCAAAAGGGAGAGCTTTCATATAGGGAGACTTTCTTAGGTGGATGCACGTTAATTGGTGAGTGCGACAAGCGGATAACAAACCCATTTACGGAGTGCTTAGATTGCGCCAGTGCCATTATTAAAAGGGATAAACTAGATAAAATAATTCTGGACCAAACAAATTTAATTAAAATGCTTGATGAAGGTTCTTTTGAATGGAGGAAGGAAAAGAAAGAGTTGGATTACTTGCTCGGATTTAGAGATAAATATAAATGGGGGGCGGAATGAATTCAATAAATGATTATTATGAGGCTTTACAACGGTTAGTTGAAGGTAAGCAAAAAATAGTACCGACAGGAAGTAAAATTAATAATGACACGGTCGCTTTAGAGGCTGGTCGAACTCGTGGCTCAATTAAAAAATCTAGAGCAAGTCATGAGAAACTAATTAATGACATAAGACTTGCTGAACAAGGTCTCCTTATGAAAGACCCTAATGTACAGCATGACGCAGATAGGGAAAAAGTTGTTTATTTAAAAAATATGTTAGATGAGAGTCTTGAGCGAGAAATATCACTATTATTTGAAAACTTCAATCTTCATCAGGAAATCCTGAGGTTAAAAGAACGGAAAAAATAAATGCGGATTTCATGCTGGATGATGAACGATTCAAGATAAAACATTGTTTTTGTTGGTGTTTTTTTTCGCATGAGAAAACATCAGGATTTCTCATGCGAAAAGTTCTTATGAAGTCAGTCTTACTAAACTTAGTTTTAAACTATTTCTAATGTATTTAGGTGATGCCTCCAATCAGTTGAAATGGTGCCTTTCGATAAAGGCACCAATCACTTTCTCATGGAGCTCAACGGAACGAGAGAAGCAGATGGTTTTGCGAGCCAATCGCTTGATGCGCGTTCTGAGCGTTAGGTTGTTACGCTCGATACGCTGGGTGAATATCTTCCCGGTCAGATGCATCTCGCTCGGCACCTCTCTGGCATAGCTTCCCCAGTCATCACTGGTGATAAAGCCAATCTGGAACGGAGAAAGCAGGCTCAGCAACCGACGGCATGTCTCATGGTTGCGTGGGCCAAAGGTATAGGCCACCACTCGTTTTCTTTTGGTATCAAAGGCATACCAAAGCCAATGTCGATGCTGTTTATTGCCGACATAGGCCCATTGCTCATCAAGTTCACAGATAAGCGCCACGTCATCGAGCACCACCTTTTCGGAGGTTACTTGCCTTGGGGTGAGTTTTTTAAGGCACGTATGACGGTGTTGATACCAATCTTGAGCACGCGAGCAGTATCACGAACACCTGAGCCGTTGAACGCCATATCAACAATCTTGTCTTTGACGCCAGGCTTGCGGGCTTCATAGGTGTAGGTGAGCTGAAACACGTGCGGACAGGCGGGGCAACGGTAACGAATGTGGCCAGCTGTGGGCGAGTAATAGAGTTTCATACCAGATCTGACGGTAGGCCAACGTTTCATGGTTATGAACATCCCTCACGGAGGTAATAGTGTCATACCAACTGGCGAGATCTGCCCCCATTGGATCACACCCAAGAACAATAAAGTGTCATACCAACCTGTTTTATTGTTCCCTGAACCCATTTAACAGAACGTTTCATTATGCGCAGTCAGGCTTGTGGATAGAACAAAGGGGCCAGCGGCCCCTTGGGGAATTAGTTGCTGCCAACTGGTTGCGAACTTCTCTGAAGCACATCAAGTGCAGCGTTGTAAACGCGGTTTAGATAGGCAGTAACGGGCGTATCGGCTCTAACGATGAAACCAGCTTTCCGCCGCTTCTTCACGGCTAGCTTTTCATGCCAAGGGCTAGCACTGGTGACAATAACACTCTGAGATACATCAGGAAATTGATCCGCCGTTATATCAACGATATAACCACAAACCTCTAGCCAAGCATGATTTTTTCCATCAGGAAAAGTACCACATACATACTCAATTTCTTCAATACCACGAGAGCGTAGGTAGTTAGCGAGAATGTCGCTGATATCACCGCAAGTACCGGAGGGAAAGTTATGAAAACCCATAGGCATTGCTCCCCAATCAAGCTGATCCAGTGCATACCTAAATTGCTTAACCGTGTCGGAAAGAGTCACCTGCATGACCTAGCACCTCCTTAAGTTGTTGATTTTATGCCGATAAGTAGATTTATCGGCATCATGACACTAGTCCTTATCAACATTGTTTTGCTGAGTGCTATCTGGATCGGCTCTCACATACTCGACACCATTGCGCTCATAAACATGAAAGTCAGGATGCTTGCCTTCTTTTAGCTCTTCAATGAGCTTTTCACGAGGTACGATCCCTCGCCCTAGGATGGTGTAAGTTTGGTTTTCGCCATTTTTCCCATCTTGGTTACCGCGAATATTCTTTGCCATGTTTATCCCCCGTTTGAGCACCATGCTCCATACGGATATTGAGGATATCGTTTCAAAAAACCAAGCCTTTACTGGCAAAAATCATACTTTGTAAGAAATAACACCCCTCGTCCATGGCTGGAGTTATGGTGATTTCTGGTGTATGGGGGAGATAGAGAAGGTGGCGTATCCTGCTGATTGATTCCCGCGAAGAATCTCAATTAACAGAGGTGATACGCCATGACCAATTCTACCCTCAGAGTCC
>NZ_JAACGC010000061.1:0-26930 GCF_029237385.1 Aeromonas sp. 1HA1 | reverse complement strand
GATTGGCGAGGCCGATACCCTGGAAAAGCTCGAAGCCCTGCTGCCATGGAACGTCCCGCTGGAGCCGATTGCAAAAAAAGTGGCGCAATACGGTAAAGGCAAGTAGGTCGATTTAACGGCGCTTACAGTTTTAAAATGAAAAAATACCAATTTACCAAATTTTTGATGTGCTATGCATCCTGCTAATCCACATCTAGTAAGATAGCCATTTTCCTTTATTTTCATAATGTTATCATCACAATCACAACACTGACCATCCGAAGTTATGGATATTTTCCTCTATTGAAATCCCGTAACCACTAGATACAAAAAAGCGGGCCACTGGCCCGCTTGGTTATATTTCACTCATCCCATCCTCACACCGGCGGATGGAAATGGCTGGCCTCGCGGGTGGCCATCTCCTCGTAGGTGGCCCACTTCTGCCAGGCCACTTTTTGCGCCACCTGCATCAGCCGCTCGGCCTCCTCCGGGTGGCTCTGGGCAAGTACCCGGTAGCGGTTCTCCTCTGCCCTGTACTCGGCAAGGGGAATGGAGGGGCGCAGGCTGTCGAGGCTAAAGGGGTTCTGCCCCAAACTGCGCAGTACCGGGTTGTAGCGCAGCAGCGGCCAGTGGCCCGAGTCCACCGCCCGTTTCTGCTGGGTCAGCCCCAGCTCCATATCGATGCCGTGGGCGATGCAGTGGCTGTAGGCGATGATGAGCGAGGGGCCAGGATAGGCCTCAGCTTCGCGCAGCGCTTGCAGCGTCTGCTGCGGGTTGGCACCAAAGGCGATACGGGCAACATAGACGTTGCCGTAGGAGATGGCCTGCAACGCCACATCCTTCTTGGCCAGCGTCTTGCCCCCCGCCGCAAACTTGGCGACGGCACCGAGCGGCGTCGATTTCGACATCTGGCCGCCGGTGTTGGAGTAGACCTCGGTATCCATCACCAGCACGTTCACATCCCGCCCGGAGGCAAGCACGTGATCGAGCCCCGCCGAGCCGATGTCATAGGCCCAGCCGTCGCCGCCGACGATCCAGACCGAGCGGCGCACCAACTGATCAATCAAGGAGAGCAGCTCGCGGGCTTGCCCCGAGTTTACCTCCTCCAGCCGTTCGCGCACTTGGGCCACCCTGCCCCGCTGGGCGCGGATCTCCGACTCCAGCCGCTGCGGGGCGCTGATAAGCGACTCGACCAGCGCCTCCCCCAGCTCCCCCTTCATCGCCTTAAGGGCGGCCACCGCCTGACCATGATGCTGATCAGCCGTGAGGCGGAAGCCAAAGCCGAACTCGGCGTTGTCCTCAAACAGGGAGTTGGACCAGGCCGGCCCCTTGCCTTCCGCGTTCTTGGCCCAGGGGGTGGTCGGCAGGTTGCCGCCATAGATGGAGGAGCAACCGGTGGCGTTGGCCACCAGCATGCGATCGCCAAACAACTGGGTCAGCAGCTTGAGGTATGGGGTTTCGCCACAACCGGCGCAGGCACCGGAGAACTCGAACAGGGGTTCGAGGAACTGGGCACCGCGCACGGTGGAGAAATCCACCCGCTCGCGGGCAGGCCAGGGCAGGCTCTCGAACCAGCGCAGCGCCTGTTTCTGACCGGCGAGGTGCGGCGCCTTGTCCAGCATGGTGATGGCACGCGTGCCTTCGTGTTCCTCATCAGCCTCGGCTCGCACCGGACAGGCCTGCACGCACTGGCCGCAGCCGGTGCAATCCTCCGGATAGAGCTGCAAGGTGTAGCGGCTGTCGGGAAAGCCCTTGGCGGTGACGGGCACCGACTGGGCCGCCTCGGGGGCGGTCGCCAGCCAGTCCTGATGGTAGAACTTGGCCCGCAGCGCCGCATGGGGGCAGACAAAGACACAGTTGCCGCACTGGATACAGATATCGGAGTGCCAGATAGGGATCTCCCGGGCGATATCGCGCTTCTCGAAGCGGCTGGTGGCGGTGGGGTAAGTGCCATCCACCGGCAGCATGGAGACGGGTATGAGATCGCCGCGCCCCGCCAGCATCTCGCCGGTGACGCGCTGGACAAACTCGCTGCCCCCCGGGGCCAGTGGCAAGGGGTAGTCGCTGATCTGCTCGTCACCGGCCGGGATCGCCACCTTGCAGAGGTGAGCCAGGGTATCGTCCACCGCCGCAAAGTTGCGCGCCACCACCTCGGGCCCCTTGCGGGCATAGCTCTTCTCTATGCTCTCCTTGATAAGGGCAATGGACTCATCCCGTGGCAACACCCCGGACAGCGCGAAGAAGCAGGTCTGCATAATGGTGTTGATGCGATTGCCCATGCCGTTTTGCTCGGCCACCCGATCGCCATCGATGCAGTAGAGCTGGATATTGAGGGCGCGAATGCGAGCGCACAGCCGCTCGGGCAGCTGGCCCCACACCTTGTCAGCCTCATAGGGGGCATTAAGCAGCAGGGTCGCCCCTTCGGCGGCATGCTCCAGCAAGTCCACCGACTCGGTGAAGCTCCACTGGTGACAGCCGATAAAGCCCGCCTGCTCGATAAGCCAGGGGGCGTCGATAGGCTCGGGGCCAAAGCGCAGGTGGGAGACGGTACGCGAGCCCGACTTCTTGGAGTCGTAGACGAAGTAGCCCTGGGCGTGGAAGCCCTCCAGCTCGCCGATGATCTTGATGCTGTTCTTGTTGGCACCGACCGTGCCGTCGGCACCGAGGCCAAAGAAGAGCGCCCGCACCCGGCTGGCAGGCTCCAGATCGCCGATGGGGTGCCAGGCCAGACTGAGGCCCGACACGTCATCGACAATCCCCACTGTAAAGCGGGGGCGTGGCGCATCACAGGCCAACTCCTCGAACACCGCCGCGCACATGGCGGGGGTGAACTCCTTGGAAGAGAGGCCATAGCGACCGCCACTGAGCCACGGCAGCCGCTTGATAAGGCCGCGCTGCAAGCCGTCGATCAACGCGCTCTGCACATCCAGCAGCAGCGGCTCGCCGCCCGCCCCCGGCTCCTTGGTGCGATCCAACACAGCAATGCGGCGCGCGCTCCCAGGCAGGGCATCGAGCAGCGCCTGTACCGGGAAAGGGCGATAGAGGCGCACAACCAAGACCCCGGTCTTGCGATCCTGCCGGTTGAGCCAATCCACAGTGGTGCGGGCGGTGGCCGCCCCCGATCCCATCAGCACGATGACGTCGGTGGCATCGGTTGCGCCGTGGTACTCCACCAGCCGGTAGTGGCGGCCCGTCAGCTCGCCGAGCTTGTCCATGCACTGCTGCACCCGCGCTGGCACCGCTTCGTAGAAGGGGTTGACGCTCTCGCGGGACTGGAAATAGGTGTCCGGGTTCTGGGCCGTGCCGCGCATCACCGGATGATCCGGGTTGAGCGCCCGGGCCCTGTGAGCCCGAACCCAATCGTTGTCGATCAGCGCCCGGATCTCATCCCGATGCAGGGCCGTGATCTTGTTCACCTCGTGGGAGGTGCGAAAGCCGTCGAAGAAGTGGATGAAGGGCACCCGGCACTGCAGGGTGACACTGTGGGCGACCAAGGCCAGGTCCTGCGCCTCCTGCACCGAGCCGGAAGCGAGCATGGCAAAGCCGGTGCTGCGCGCCGCCATCACATCCTGATGGTCGCCAAAAATAGAGAGCCCCTGCGCCGCCAGCGAACGGGCCGCCACATGGAACACAGCCGCGGTCAACTCCCCGGCGATCTTGTACATGTTGGGCAGCATCAACATCAGCCCCTGACTGGCGGTGAAGGTGGTGGCGAGCGCCCCCGCCTGCAGGGCGCCGTGTACCGTACCGGCCGCCCCCCCTTCGCTCTGCATCTCCACCACTGTGGGGATGTTGCCCCACAAATTGGTCTGCCCCTCGTCTGCCCAAGCGTCGGCCAGCTCGGCCATGGTCGAGCTCGGGGTAATGGGATAGATGGCGCACACTTCACTCAGCTGGTACGCCACCCGGGCCGCGGCTTCGTTACCGTCGACCATGATCAGTTCATGTTTCATTGGGACTCCTCGGGTTGGCGCAGCTCGATGGCGTGGCAGGGGCATTGATCGTGGCAGGCGCCGCAACCGGTGCAGCGATCCACATCCACCCGATAGCCGTGGCCAGGCCCCCGCTTTGCGATGGCCTGCTCGGGGCAGCTGCCGTAGCAGCCATCGCACTCGAAGCAGTTACCGCAGGAGTAGCAGCGCGCCGCCTCGTAGCGGGCGGCCGTCTCGTCCAGTCCGCCGATGATCTCGCCAAAGTCGTCCCGCGCCCACGCCGGTTTGACCGGCTGGCTGCTGGCAGGCGCGTGGGTCTGGAACCAGAGCTGTAACTGCTGTGGCCCTACCAGCGGGTAGGAGACCATCTTCTGATAGTGGCGACCGCGCAGCCAGGCATCCATATGGCGCGCCGCCTTCTTGCCGTGGCCGGTGGCGATGGTGACGGTGCGCTCGGAGGGCACCATGTCGCCGCCCGCAAACAGCCCGGGGACATCGGTCATGAGATTGTCGGCCACCTGCACAACCCCCTCCTTGTTGACTCGCACGCCGGGGATGCTCTCCAGCACGCTCAAATCAACCTCCTGACCCAACGCCAGAATGAGGGAGTCCGCTTCCAGGGTTTCAAACTGGCCGGTGGGCACCGGCTTGCCATGCTCATCCAGCGCCATCACCTCCACTTCGATGCTGGTGTTGTCGAGCTGGCGAATCGTGCGCAGCCAGTTGATCTTGATCCCCTCCTCCTCGGCTTCAAGGGCCTCGAAGGCGTGGGCAGGCATATGGTCCCGGTCGCGCCGATAGATGATCATCGCCTCTTCAACGCCAAGACGACGGGCGGTACGGGCCGCATCCATGGCGGTATTGCCGCCGCCGTAGATGGCCACCCGCCGTCCCAGTTTGGGGGGCGGCAAGCCCTGCTCTTCGGCCAGACTCGCCTGTTCGAGGAAACTCACCGCATCGAGGATCTTGCCCGCCTCCCGGGCCGGAATATCGACCCGCTTGGCCAGATGGGCGCCGATGGCCATAAAAACGGCATCAAAGCCCCCCTCGTCGCGCTCGCGCAGCACATCTTCCACCTTGTGATTGAGGGTGAGGGTGACGCCAGCGGCCAGGATGCGGGCCACCTCTCGATCCAGCACATCGCGGGGCAGCCGGTAGGCGGGGATGCCAAAGCGCAGCATGCCACCGGCGAGTAGGCCCGCTTCACGGATCTCCACCTGATGACCGAGCCGGTTGAGGTGCCAGGCGCAAGAGAGGCCGGAGGGACCGGCGCCGATCACCAGCACCTTCTTGCCGCTGGCAGGGGCAGGCTGCGCGGGCAGCCAACCCCGGGCCAGCGCCTCGTCGCCGAGGAAGCGTTCGATGGCGTGAATGGAGACGGCATCATCCACCTGGGCGCGATTGCAGGCGCTCTCGCAGGGGTGATAGCAGACCCGGCCATGGACGGCAGGCAGGGGATTTTCTTCGATCAGGGTCTGCCAGGCCGCTTCAAAGCGGCCCGCTTCGGCCAGGGCAAGCCAGGCCTGGATGTTCTCGCCGGCCGGGCAGGCGTGGTTGCAAGGTGGCAGGGCCGGCCGCCAGACGGGTAGTCGGGTACGCACCGGGCCTGTTCCCGTTTTCTGGGAGAGATCCGGCTGTGGGGTCATATCCAGTTGTTTGCTCATACATTGCTTTCTTCTTTTTGTGTGACAGGCCCTATCCGATGGCACTTGATACCGTGTAGCCGAAGCGGACGGTGGCCGGATGAGGGAAGAAGCGAAAGCGTTAGAAACTGGGAACTGAGTCGATAATGGCGGCTTTTTTGTACTGACTAGCGAATCAGGATCAAAAAATGTTGCACTTTATGGGGTCTGGAGCCCGAAACGTGACCCCTGTAACATCTTGCCCAATTGAATACAGGATGGCGTTGAGCGGTTCGCCGACCGAGGGCAGAGAGTATGCCGTCGGCGCCGGATTGCCATGTGAGAACTGCGCCGTGCGGCGACCATGCAGGGATTGCTGCACGGGGCGGGAACCGTTATCTTGCCCCCTCTTCATCTGCACAGGCCACTGCACAAGGACTCGAACATGCCAACACTCGACAGCATTCATCTCTACCCCATCAAATCGACGGCAGGCATGCCACTGACCCGTGCGCAGGTGACCGAAGAGGGACTGGCAGGGGATCGCCGCTACATGGTGGTCAAACCGGACGGCACCTTTATCACCGCCCGCACCCATCCCCAGCTGCAGCAGGTGATCGCCACTCCCATCGAAGGCGGCTTGCAACTGCGCTATCCGGGCTTTAAACCGCTGACCCTGCAAGAGGCCGACTTCAGTCGCACCCCGCAGGCCACCGGGGTCTGGGGCGATCGCTTCACCGCCCTGCATACCGACCCTCAAGCCGATGCATGGTTGAGCAAGGTGGCAGGGGAAACGGTGCAGCTGCTGTGGCTAGGTGAAACCTCTGACCATTTTCGCGAAAAAACCGGCACTCGGGTCAGCTTTGCCGACGGTTATCCGCTGCTGCTGATCAGCCAAGCCTCCCTTGAGGATCTCAACCTGCGCTCCGATGCCCTGCACCAGATGAGCCAGTTCCGCACCAATCTGGTGGCGAGCGGCACCCGGCCCTTCGAAGAGGACAGCTGGGTGCGTATTCGCATCGGCGAGGTGGAGTTTCGGGTCGACAAACCCTGCAGCCGCTGCATCATGACCACGGTGGAAGCGGGCACCGAGCGCTTCAATGCCCTGAAAGAGCCGCTGGCGACCCTCACCCGCTACCGCCGTGGCGAGGATGGCGAGGTCTATTTCGGCCAGAATCTGGTGGCGCTGAACGAGGGGTGGATCGAAGCGGGCAGTGAGATCGAGGTGCTGGAGCGCACCCGTCCGGTGGTCTATCCCGCCGCCGCGCCGAAGAAGCGGGAGCTGGTCTGCGTGGCCCGCGAGCCGCTGGCGCGGGATCTGGAGACCTTCTGGTTCGAGGCGGCCGATGGCGAGCCCCTGCCCGACTACCTGCCGGGCCAGCATCTGCCCATCAGCCTCGATATCAAAAACGAGCGAATTCAACGGCGCTATACCCTGAGCTCCACACCGGCTCAACCGGAGCGTTACAGCATCAGCGTCAAGAAGGTAGAGGGGGGGCGCATCTCCCACTGGCTGCACCAGCAGATGCAGGTGGGTGACCGGCTGCTGGCCGCTAATCCCGCAGGCGAGTTTCACTTGAGCGGCGAGCGCAATCTCCTGTTGCTCTCGGCAGGCTCCGGCGTCACCCCCATGCTGGCGATTGCCCGCACCCTGGCCCTGCGCGGGGAGCTGGAACATGTTCACTTTATGTACCTGTGCCGCAGCGAAGCGGACATTCCCGCCGCCAGCGAACTGCATGCCATGGCGCAGCAGGGCATGACGCTCACCCTGATCCTGAGCCAGCCAGATAGCCACTGGCAGGGGCTGCAAGGGCGACTCAATGATGAGCATCTGCGACGGGTCAAAGGGCTGGTCGGGAGAGAGGTCTTTATCTGCGGTCCCCACGGCTTTATGGCCGATGCCGCAGCCAGAATCGCGGCCCTCGGCGTACCGGCCGCACGGATCCGCCAGGAGAGCTTTGGCGGCGCCATTCTCTCGGTGGCACGCCCCCATCAGGCTGTGCAGCTGCGCATCGGCACCCAGACCTTCACAGGCAACAATCAGGGTACCGTGCTGGATCAGGCCAACAAGCAGGGAGTGGAGCTGCCCTGGAGCTGCCGCGCCGGCATCTGTGGCAGTTGCAAGCAGATGCTGGTTTCCGGTGATGTTGACCACCCGGATGCCCCCGCCATCACAGCCGCCGAGCGGGCCGAGGGCAAGATCCTCACCTGCTGCGCGGTGCCGCTGACCGATCTGGTGATCGGGCAGCGCTAAAGCGCGGACAATAAAAAACGGCTGCCGAGGCAGCCGTTTTTGTTTGGTAGGAACTGGCGAGATCAACCGCGCAGGGCGGCGATGCGCTGCTCGATGGGCGGGTGGCTCATGAACAGTTCGCTCACGGAGCGCTTGCCATTGATGCCAAAGGCCATCATGGCACCTTCCATCTGCGGCTCGGCCCCGCGGGAGAGGCGCTGCAACGCGGCAATCATCTTGTCGCGGCCAGCCAGCTTGGCAGCTCCGGCATCGGCGCGGAACTCACGCTGACGGCTGAACCACATGACGATGATGGAGGCCAGCACGCCGAACAGCATCTCCAGCACGAACACTGTGATCATGTAGGCAAAGCCACCCGAGTTGCTGCTCTCTTCGCTGTTGTTGGAGCTGAAGAAGTTGCTGATGAGACCGGCCACAATACGGGCGAAGAACATCACGAAGGTGTTCACCACCCCCTGGATCAGGGTCAGGGTCACCATATCGCCGTTGGCCACGTGGCTCACCTCGTGAGCCAGCACAGCTTCCGCCTCGTCCCGGCTCATGCTGTAGAGCAGGCCGGAGGAGACAGCGACCAGCGAGTCGTCGCGGCGGGCACCGGTGGCGAACGCATTCATCTCGGGGGAGTCATAGATCCCCACTTCCGGCATCTTGATGCCCGCTTCACGGGCCTGACGGGCCACGGTACTGACCAACCAGTGCTCGGTCTCGTTGCGGGGTTGCTCGATGACCTGGACGCGATAGCTACGCTTGGCCATCCACTTGGACATGAGCAAGGAGATAAAGGAACCCCCAAAACCGAACACGGCACAAAACATCAACAAACCGGAAATGCTGGACTTGTTGATCCCCAGAACCGAGAACAGGATATTGAGTACCACCCCCAGCACCAGCATGACGGCCAGGTTGGTCACCAGGAACAGCGTAATTCGCTTCATTATTGACTCCTTGTGAGATATGGATGCGTGGCCCCGCACAGCTTCATTGCCTGCCGGGACCACACCTGCCCAACATAATATATAGATTCGATGAATGTTCGCTGAATGTCGTCATCAGAGCAGGGGCGAAATGTCGAGACGCCCGCTCAGATCGGCATCGAGTGGATTGTTTACAAAGGGTATCTCACCCAAAAATGGGGCAGGCAGCAAGCCCCTGAGCGTGTCCAGATTCTCCTGGTAGTGGCTCATGGAGCCGTGCAACCGATTGATGACCCAGCCCGCCACCGGCAGGTGGTCGTTGCGAATGGCGGCAAAGGTGAGCAGCGCATGGTTGAGGCAACCCAGCTTGGCCCCCACCACCATGATCACCGGCATGTTCTCCTGCTTGACCCAGTCCGACAGCAGGTACCTGCGATCCAGCGGTAAAAACCACCCCCCGGCCCCCTCCACGACGATGAGCTCGGCACCGGCCTGCTCTATCTGGCGCAAGCCATCGGACAAGCCTTTCAGCGTGATGGCCTCACAGGCCTCGCTGGCGGCGATATGGGGCGCGATGGGCGGTTCAAAGGCGAACGGATTGACCAGATCGTAGGGCAAAGGCAGGCTCGCGGCCTCCTGCAACAGCACTGCGTCCAGGTTGCGCAGTCCATCCGGGGTACGGGCACAACCGGCGGAGACCGGCTTGTAACCGGCGCACTGGATGCCGTGGGCGGCAAATTCCAGCAACAGGGTACGGGCGACTACCGTCTTGCCCACATCGGTGTCCGTGCCCGTGATAAAGAAGGATTTAACCATGATAACTCCTCAACACAAATCAGGTGGCTCCCCCTGGTGGGAGCAAGCTCACCTGCGTATCAACTCTTTCAGGCAGCGTAGCAGAACCACAGCCCGCTCAAACCCGGACCGGCTTATCGGCGACCCACTTGCCCCAGACAGACCTGATAGCTGGCGGTCAGCCTGCCGTCCGGCTGGCGGTAGGCTTCATAAGCCAGGCTAAGGCGCTGCAAACGCTGCCGGCTGCTGAGACCAGGCTGGCGCTCGTCATTGATCTGGCTGGCCCCTATCCCTTTGAGATCGCGCAGCAGACCGGTCAGCTCGGGATAGGCGAGCGACCAGGTCAGGCTCTCGAGACGAGGGGCGGTGAAGCCCCCTGCGGCGATAGCATCGTGCAATTGTGGCAGGCTGAGGAAGCGATTGACATGGGCACTGTCATCAACCGTGCGCCAGGCCTCACGCAATTGCCAAAGCGAATCAGAGAGCAGGGTCGAGAACCACAGCTGACCACCGGGTTTGAGCACCCGATGCAGCTCGGCAAAGGCCTGCGCCGGACGCTCGCACCACTGTAAGGCCAAACTGGAGAAGACCCAATCCAGACTCTTATCGGCAAAGGGCAACTGCTCCGCATCGCCGCACAGGAGATGAGCACCACTGCCGCGCAGGGCCGCCTGCTGTAACATGCCGGGAGCGAGATCCAGTCCATGTAGCCGGTGACAACGGCGGGCGAGCTGCGGCAGGAAGAACCCGGTGCCACACCCCAGATCCAGTCCTGATCCCGGCAAGGCATCTGCCAAAGTATCCCCTTGCCCCCCATGATCCGGCTCCGACGCAGGCAAGGCGTTTGTCATCCGCTTGAGCAGCGCCAGCCCCACCTCCTGCTGAAAGCAGGCGTGGGCGTCGTAGTGACGGGCGGCCGCACCGAAGCGACGGGCCAGCTGGGCCTTGTCGACCGACTGGAAACGCTCATGCATGGCGAGCACCTCTCGGGTCTGCGGCATCCTCATTACCCGTGGCCGACAGGGTGCAAGGGCCAAGGGCCTCAAGCAGGCGGTCTACATCCTGTTCCCGGTGGGCCGCGCTCAAAGTGATGCGCAGCCGCGCCGTGCCCACCGGCACTGTCGGTGGCCGAATCGCGGTGACCCAGAGCCCTAATGCGCGCAGTCGTTCGGCCAGCTGCAGGGCAACGGTACTCTCTCCCACCAGCAGCGGCTGGATCGGGGTGTCGCTCGTGCCCAGCTGCCAGCCAAGGGCAGCAGCGCCCTGCCGAAAGCGGGCGATCAGCTGGGCAAGATGGGCGCGGGACTCGTCGGCTGCGCGCACCAGTTCGATGCTCTTGCTGACGGCGCAAGCCTGCGCGGCCGGCATATGGGTGCTGTAGACGTAGTGGCGGGCAAAGTTGACCAGATAGTCCACCAACTCGCGACTGCCGCCCACAAAGGCACCGGCCACCCCGAGCGCCTTGCCAAAGGTGCCCATCTGGATGTGCACGCTGGCCGGATCCACCCTCTGCGCCGCCAGGGTGCCGCGCCCTTGTGGCCCCAGCACGCCAAGCCCGTGGGCATCGTCGATCATCAGCCAGTTGCCGCTCTGGGCGGCGAGACGGGCGAGTTCAGCCCAGGGAGCCTGATCCCCATCCATGCTGAACACCCCTTCCGAGACGATCAGCCCCCGACCGGGCTCAAGCTGACTTGCCAGCGCGGCCATATCGTTATGACCGAAGCGCGTCATCTTGCAGGGCAGCTGGCTGCCCATCTCTTGTAGGGAGGCATGATTGAGTTTGTCCTGCCACAGCCGATGCGCCTTGCCCAGCAGGGCTTTGAGCACCGCCTGATTGGCGGAAAAACCGCAGTTGAACAGCAGCACCGCCTCCACACCTAGCCACTCGGCCAGCGTCTCTTCCAGCTGCTGGTGAGCCCGGCTGTAACCGGTGACCAGCGGCGAGGCGCCAGATCCCGTGCCATAGCAGTCAATTCCCGCTTTGAAGGCGGCCTTGATGGCGCTGTGATCCGCCAGCCCCAGATAGTCGTTGGCGGAAAAATTGAGGTAGTCGCGCCCGTCGACCTGCAACCGCCCAGCCACACTGCCATGCGTCGCGATGCGGCGACGCAGCAAAGCGGCCTGCTCGCGCCCGGCCAGCGCCGCGCCCAACGCAAAGGGGCCCGTTACCACAGGGCTCTTCATGGACGCACGACGCCTGCACGTGGACGGGTAGCATCGTAAAACATCTCATCCGGCGCGTTCTGGCGGCCCACCTCGGCCAGCAGCTCTTCTTCTTGTACCTGATCCGGCTTCTGGGCCCGCTGAGCGGGGCGAATGCCGAGTCGCTTGAACAGCTGCATGTCGCTGTTTTCATCGGGGTTGGGGGTGGTCAGCAGTTTGCAGCCGTAGAAGATGGAGTTGGCCCCCGCCATAAAGCACATGGCCTGCATCTGCTCGTTCATCTTTTCTCGCCCGGCGGAGAGGCGCACATGGGAGGCGGGCATCATGATCCGCGCCACGGCTATGGTGCGGATAAACTCGAACGGGTCGAGGTTCTCTTCGTTTTCCAGCGGCGTCCCCTTCACCTTAACCAGCATGTTAATGGGCACGCTCTCCGGGTGGCGTGGCAGGTTAGCCAGCGCCATCAGCAGACCCGCCCGATCCTTGGCCTGCTCGCCCATGCCGACGATGCCGCCGGAGCAGACCTTCATGCCAGCGCCGCGCACATGCTCCAGAGTATCGAGCCTGTCCTGATAGGTGCGGGTGGAGATGATCTCACCGTAGAACTCCGGCGAGGTGTCGAGGTTGTGGTTGTAGTAATCGAGCCCCGCAGCGCCAAGACGCGCCGCCTGATCGGCGGTCAGCATCCCTAAGGTCATGCAGGTCTCCATCCCCAGCCCGCGCACCTCCTCAATCATCCGTAGGATATAGGGCATGTCCCTCTCTTTGGGGTTGCGCCAGGCGGCTCCCATGCAGAAACGGGACGAGCCGTTGGCCCTGGCCTCGCGGGCCCGCTCCAGCACCTTCTCCACCTCCATCAGCCGCTCGGTCTCAAGCCCGGTATGATAACGGGCGCTCTGGGGGCAATATTTGCAATCCTCCGGGCAGGCGCCGGTCTTGATGGAGAGCAAGGTGCTCACCTGCACCTCGTTCGGGTCGAAGTGGGCGCGATGTACGGTCTGGGCCTGGAACAGCAGATCGTTGAAGGGCAGGGCAAACAGGGCCTGAACCTCGGACAGGGTCCAGTCGTGGCGAAGGGCGTGGTCGCCCGGGGTGAGAGCATTCATACATGGCTTCCGGTTGTGATAAGTGGGATCCTGCGCCGGCCATCCCGGATGAGCGAACACAAAACCCGCCGCTGTGCCTGCCCCTCTGAATGGGCAAAGCCAAGTGGCTGAAATTGTTGGCTAGTGTAGAGAGCGCGCGTAGACTGTCAACACCAACCAGATCAAACTAATTGACAACAGAACACATAATGACCAACCAAGAATTCGACCTGCACCACATCTGGCACCCCTATACCTCCCTGACCCATCCCCTGCCCTGCTATGAAGTTGCCAGCGCCAAAGGGGTAACCATCACCCTCAGCGACGGCCGCGAACTGGTGGATGGCATGAGTTCCTGGTGGGCCTGCGTGCACGGTTATCAAGTGCCTGAACTGGACGCGGCCGCCACCAACCAGCTCGGCAAGATGTCTCACGTGATGTTTGGCGGTCTGACCCATGCCCCGGCGGTCGAGCTGTGCCGCAAGCTGGTGGAGATCACGCCAGCTAAGCTGGATCGGGTATTTCTGGCAGATTCCGGCTCGGTGGCGGTGGAAGTGGCGCTCAAGATGGCCCAGCAGTACTGGCACGCCAGAGGCACGCCCAGAGCCAAGTTCCTCACCCTGCGCGGCGGCTATCACGGCGACACCTTCGGCGCCATGAGCGTCTGTGACCCGGATGGCGGCATGCATGAGCTTTATAAAGGCTTCCTGCCGGAGCACCATTTCGCGCCGGCACCGAGCTGCCGCTTCCACGCCGAGTGGGACGAGCAGAGCGTGGTGGCGCTGGCCACGCTCATGGCTGACCACCACCAGGAGATCGCGGCCATCATCCTCGAACCCATAGTGCAGGGCGCGGGCGGCATGCGCTTCTACCATCCCCGCTACCTGCAGTGGGTGCGCGCCCTGTGCGACGAGTTCGACGTGCTCTTGATTGCCGACGAGATCGCCACCGGCTTTGGTCGCACAGGCCAGCTGTTTGCCTGCGACTGGGCGGGGATCAGCCCCGACATCATGTGTCTGGGCAAGGCGCTCACCGGCGGCTATCTCACCCTCTCGGCGACCCTGACCACCGAACATGTTGCCCGCACTATCTGTGACGGCACGGCGGGGGTCTTTATGCATGGTCCCACCTTTATGGGTAACCCGCTGGCCTGCGCCGTGGCCAACGCCTCCATCGATCTGCTGCTCGCCTCCCCCTGGGCCGAGCGGGTGCAGGCCATCGAGCATCAGCTCAAGACCGAACTGGTCGCGCTGACCCTCAACCCGGCCGTGGCCGATGTGCGGGTACTCGGCGCCATCGGCGTGGTGGAGATGAAAGAGCGGGTGGACGTGGCCCGCATCCAGCGCAAGTTCGTCGAGCTGGGAGCCTGGATCCGGCCATTTGGCAAACTCATCTACCTGATGCCCCCCTTCGTCATCACCCCCGAGGAGCTGAGGGTATTGACCGGCGCCATCAATGAGGCCATCGCCAGCGGCGAATTCTGAGCCTGAATGAATAGGCCCTGCATGAGAATGCAGGGCCTATTGACTCTTTTTCATTAGAATGTGAGCAAGGCACCAGACCCGAACGACCGGTGCGAGTAGACTGCGCGGGTTTTACCCAACAGATGTACCGTTCCCATGCGCCTTTCCATTGCTGCCAAAATCAACTTCTTCCTGCTGTTCATCTTCTCCATGGTGCTGGTCTTCTCCGCAGCCTATCAGGCCGTGCGCGAGCGGGATCTCATCCTGACCCTGATCAAGGAGCAGAGCCGCGAGCAGAGCGAAGCCTACTTCGATGGCCTCAACATGCTGATGCTGACCGGCAAGATGGACGCCCGCGACACACTGCGAAACAAATTCCTCGAGCACGCCCATGTGGAGGATGCCCGCATCGTCCGTGGCGAGGCGGTGAGCAAACAGTTCGGGCCAGGGCGCGCAACCGAACAGAGCAAAGATGAGTTCGATGAGTTGGCGCTGGCGGGCAAGGGCAGTCTGGAGGTGGTGCACGATGACATGCACAGCCGGCTGGTCGTGACCCGACCGCTGCTGGCAAAAAAAGATTTTCGCGGCACCGACTGCACCAGCTGTCATCTGGTGCCGGAGAACACTGTGCTCGGTGCGGTGCGCTTTGACTACTCCCTCGACTCCCTCTTTACCCGGGTTGAGCAGAACATTCTCACCTCGGCACTCATTCTCACCAGCATCTTCGGGATGGGGCTGCTGCTGACCCTCTGGGTCATCCGCACCTGGATAGTCCGCCCCCTCAACCAGCTGACACGCTCAATGGAAGAGGCCACCGATCAGCACGACTTCGGCCACCGGCTGGAGGGGGATGACGGGGATGAGATAGGTCGGGTGGCACTGGCCTACAACCAGATGCTCGACAGCGTGGAGCGCCAGCTGGGCAAGCGCCCCACCGCTCAGGGGAAGCAGGACAAACCGCAGGATTAACCCGCGTAGTAGAACAGCAAACTGGCGATGAGGATCAGCAACAAGATAGCCAGATGCACCCGGCCGACATCCTCCTGGCGGCGGCAACGTTGCCGTTCAAACAGCAAGACCACCAGCGTCAGCACAGAGCAACCCCAGAGCCCGCGCTCCAGCCAGGGGGTCAGCACGGGATCCCAGCTCTGGCGCACCTTGACCCCGCCATAGATCAGAAAACCGTAGGCGATCTGCGGCCGCGCGAAGTGATAGAGGGAGAGCAAGGCGATGAAGCCGCCCCAGCAGAGGATCACCAATCCCTGCAACACCCGGGTCAACCGGTCAGGTCCATGTCGCCGCTCTTTCACACCCATCCCCCACCCAAGCGGCCCGGTCATGAGGTGATCCGGGCACAAAACCCCTCCAGAGTCCGACATTTTTGCTTGTTTATCAAACCCGCGCGGGTAAGATTGACGGCTTAGTCTGCCATGATGGGCCAATCAATGCCCGGGCCAGACCCCTAGTGTTGCAAATAGCGCTGCAAGAACAAGCTGGAGACAATATTTCGATGACGCACGCATCCGTAGTAGATGTGCTGACCGGTAAATATGCGGTTGGCACCACCCAGACAGTCAAAGGGTGGATCCGGACTCGCCGTGATTCCAAGGCGGGGATCTCATTTTTGGCCGTCTCCGATGGCTCCTGTTTCCATCCGGTACAGGCGGTTGTCCCCAATACCCTGGCCAATTATGAGAATGAAGTGCTGCGTCTGACCACTGCTTGCTCCGTGGAAGTGACCGGTGTGATTGCCGCCTCCCAGGGCAATGGCCAGGCTTTCGAACTGCAAGCCACCGAGGTCAACGTCGTGGGCTGGGTCGAAGATCCGGACACCTACCCCATGGCTGCCAAGCGCCACAGCATAGAGTACCTGCGTGAACAGGCTCACCTGCGTCCGCGCACCAACATAGTCGGTGCCGTGACCCGGGTACGCAACTGCCTGGCACAAGCCATCCACCGCTTCTTCCACGAAGAGGGTTATCTGTGGATTGCGGCCCCGCTCATCACCGCCTCGGACACCGAAGGTGCCGGCGAGATGTTCCGCGTCTCCACCCTGGATCTGGAAAACCTGCCGCGCACCGACGCCGGCAAGGTCGACTACGACAAGGACTTCTTCGGCAAGGAGACCTTCCTGACCGTTTCCGGTCAGCTGAACGTCGAAACCTACGCCTGTGCCCTCTCCAAGGTCTACACCTTCGGGCCCACCTTCCGCGCCGAAAATTCCAACACCAGCCGCCACCTGGCCGAGTTCTGGATGGTAGAGCCGGAAATTGCCTTCGCCAACCTGGACGACAACGCCGCCCTGGCCGAAGCCATGCTCAAATACGTCTTCAACGCCGTACTGGCTGAGCGTCGCGACGATCTGGAGTTCTTTGCCCAGCACGTCGACAAGGATGCCATCGGCCGGCTGGAACGCTTCGTCTCCTCCGACTTTGCCCAGATCGACTACACCGATGCCATCGAAGTACTGAAGAACTGTGGCAAGACTTTCGAGTTCCCTGTCTCCTGGGGCATCGATCTCTCCTCCGAGCACGAGCGCTATCTGGCCGAAGAGCACTTCAAGTCGCCTGTGGTGGTGAAGAACTACCCGAAAGACATCAAGGCCTTCTACATGCGCCTCAACGACGACGGCAAAACCGTGGCCGCCATGGACGTACTGGCACCCGGGATCGGCGAGATCATCGGTGGTGCCCAGCGTGAGGAGCGCCTTGAGGTGCTGGATGCCCGCATGGCCGAGATGGGGCTGAACAAGGAAGATTACTGGTGGTACCGTGACCTGCGTCGTTTCGGTACCGTACCCCACGCCGGTTTCGGTCTGGGCTTCGAGCGTCTGGTGGTCTACGTGACCGGCATGGGCAACGTCCGCGACGTGATCCCCTTCCCGCGTACCCCGCGTACCGCCGAGTTCTGATTACGGCCACTTGCCGACAAAGCCGACCCCAGGGTCGGCTTTTTGTTATCCAGGCAGCGGCATTTCGCCCCGCTGACCGCCACAATGAAGCACGCCGCCCGCTCCCCCCATAGGTCCCTCGCCATTCCCCTTGCCCCTCTGAGGCACATAGAGCCCCGTACGGTACCGTTTACTGGCACTACAAATAACAATGATGTTAATACGTGGTTTTTATGCAGTTAAATCAAAAAACGATGAGTTATTGAAGTACCTCAAATTTTTACCTCTGTTAGGCAGGCACAATACCCTCTAACCCTTTAGGGCTAAATAAAAACAGACAATCCCGGTCCATGAGCCCAACACAACACTCACATGGCTTAAAACACACGAGGTAATGGAATGATCTTGATGGAATTTTTGGTGGTACTCGGCTGTTTGCTGCTGGGTACCCGCTTTGGGGGCATGGGACTGGGTCTCATCAGTGGTATCGGTCTCTTCCTGCTGACCTTCGTCTTCGGCTTGGTGCCGGGCGAACCGCCAGTTCAGGTCATGCTGACCATACTCGCGGTGATCGGCTGTGCCGCCACCTTGCAGACCGCCGGTGGCCTCAACCTGATGATGCAGGTGGCCGAGCGTCTGCTGCGCCGTCACCCGCAATACATCACTATCCTGGCGCCGCTCACCACCTGGACCCTTACCTTCCTGTGCGGTACCGGCCACGTGGTTTACACCATGTTCCCCATCATCGCTGACATCGCGCTGCAGAAGAACATCCGTCCCGAGCGTCCGATGGCCGTAGCATCCGTTGCCTCCCAGATGGCGATCTGTGCCTCCCCGGTCTCCGTTGCCGTGGTCTCCATGGTCTCCATTCTGGCGGCCGGTCACGGTATCGGTCAGGCTTACGGCCTGCTCGACATCCTGATGATCGCCATCCCCTCCTCCCTGACCGGTGTGGTCATGGCGGCCCTGTGGAGCCTGCGTCGCGGCAAGGATCTGGACCAGGACGAAGAGTTCCAGGCCAAGATCAAGGATCCGGAGCAGCGCACCTTCATCTATGGCGGTGGTGAAACTCTGCTCAACACCAAGTTCCCGAAAGAGGCCTACTGGTCTACCTGGATCTTCTTCGCCGCCATCGCTGCCGTGGTCTTGCTCGGTGCCAACGAAGGTCTGCGTCCGGTGTTCACCATCAAGGACAAAACTGGCCCGCTCTCCATGAACCTGGTGATCCAGATGATGATGCTGATCGCTGGCGCCATCATTCTGATGCGCTGCAAGGTCAAGCCGGGTGAGATCTCCAACGGCCCCGTGTTCAAGGCCGGTATGGTCGCCATCTTCTCCGTGTTCGGGGTGGCATGGATGAGTGAGACCTTCTTCCAGGCGCACATGCCGCTGCTCAAAGAGACCCTGGCCCACGTGGTACAGGCCCAGCCCTGGACCTACGCCCTGGTGCTGTTCCTCATCTCCAAGCTGGTGAACAGCCAGGCCGCTGCCCTGACCGCCATCGCCCCCATGGGGCTGGCGCTGGGCGTGGAGCCGAAACTGCTGATCGCCTTCCTGCCGGCCAGCTACGGCTACTTCGTGCTGCCGACCTACCCGAGCGATCTGGCCTGTATCGGTTTCGACCGCTCCGGCACCACCCGCATCGGCAAGTTCATCATCAACCACAGCTTCATCATTCCGGGGCTGATCGGGGTAAGCAGCTCCTGCGCCCTGGGTTATCTGCTGACCACCATTTTGCTGTAATCGCAGTCGCGTTTATCACGTAATTGCCAGACAGGCCCCCGCTGCAGGGGCCTGCTCTTTTCTCCCCCTCTCTATTACCCAGCAATTTCCTGCCGCTATTTGCAGACACTATGCCTTTACCTGCCTGGGTAGCATTTATGAGCCTCAATCTTATGACGATACCCCCTAATGGTCAGGCCTCGCTTTCCCCTTGATCCCTGTCAATAAATGTGGTTTTGCCACGTTGCTATGACATAAAATGCTACCAACTTAACAAAAAAATGGTCGTTCAAACTAAAGGCAACCCTTTAGAATCCCTTTGCCACCCGTTCTGATGGATAACATCGGACTTTTTTGCTTTGGATCAACGTCAGGGGCCAGTGAACTGGCCAAGATGCGCATCGACACAGCGACCATTTCGCACCGGAGAGAATTATGACAAGCCAAGCCACCGCGGGTATGACCACCAGCGACTACAAGCTATGGGACATCCTCGTCGAGTCTGCAAAGGAACGCACCACCATTCGTTACTCCAAACTGGCCAGGCAGGCCGGGCTGGAGCATAGCCAGGATGAGCTGCGCACCCTGCTGCAACGCATCCGTATGTACTGCACCGAGCACCAGCTGCCGATCCTCTCCACCATAGTGGTGGATGATGTGGGCAAATATACCGGCCTCTCCTCCAGTCTGCCGGACGCCCCCTGGGAACGTGCCAAGGTGTTCGACTACCAGTGGCCGGTTACGTCCTGAGTCATAGCATCATCACAACAACGCGCCCGGTGGCGCGTTTTGTACTTCTTCGGGCCCGCTCAACTGAACCGCAGGCAAAAAAAACCCGCCTCGAAGGCGGGTACTAAGCAAGCAACGCTCTGGATGACCAGAGTAAAGAGTTCAGGCTGTCGAATCTTGCCACCCCCGGCACCACGCGAAAGAGGTAACAGGACAACATGGGTGTGTATAAATCGCTGATTTATTCATGCTTCATGCTGACCATCGACGGGGAATGAGACTAAAGTGAAGGCCCTGCTTAAGGAAATGATTTATTAGCATTCCATTATGCACAGAATGAATTTAAGAGGCGTCGACCTCAACCTGCTGGTGGTGCTCAAGGCGCTGCTGGAGGAACGTAACACCACCAAGGCTGCCGAGCGACTCGCCATGAGTCAGCCAGCCGTCAGTCGTGCCTTGGCTCGCCTGCGGCTGCTCTATGACGATCCCTTGCTGATCCGCACCCCCCAGGGCATGGAACCCACCGCCAGGGCACAGGCGCTGCTGTTGCCGCTGCGGGAGATACTGCACGACATAGAGCAGACGTTCAGCCAGCCGGAGCAGCTCGATCCGGGCCAGTTCGAGGGCGTCCTGCGCATCGGTGCCCACACCTACGTGGAGTACGTGATGATGCCAAGCCTGTTGGCCCACCTGCAGCAGCAAGCGCCCAACCTGCGCCTCCACATGGTGCCCCTCAATGCGGATTACGAGCGTCAGCTCGATGAGGGGGTCATCAGCATTGTGATTAACAAACAGGATGAGGTGCCCGGCCGTTTTCGTCGCATCCCGCTGTTTGAAGACAAGCTGATCTGTACCGCGCACCACAGCCACCCGTTCCAGGGCCAGGTGCTTTGCATTGAATCCTTCGCCAAGGCCCAGCACCTGCTGGTTGCCCCCCGCGGCAGCGAAGGGGGCATAGTCGATGACTTGCTGGCCGCCCACGGCATGACCCGTCATACCCCTTTGATAGTGCAGAGTTTTCTGGCGGCGCCCTTCATCCTGCCCTACGCGTCCCTGCTGTTGACCTCTCCCGCCAGGGTACTGCGACCGCTGATGCCGCTGCTGGGTTTGGTGGAGTTCGAGACCCGCTTCGCCCTGCCGACCTTTGAAGTCAGCCTGATCCGCCATCGCCGCGACGACAACCACGCCATGCTCAACTGGTTCGAGTCCGAGCTGCACCTCTGGTGCCAATCCCAGCGCGAGCATTGATCTCGTCGGCGCCCAGGGCGCCGGGCTCTGTTTCCACTGCCCGCTCGCCCGCGGAAAATCACCCAAGGTGCGGCTCCGCCGTTGCCATGGGATAGCCACAATGCCAGAATCAGGCCTTTGCTTGATGTCACATTCAGATCTCAAGTTGCCGACTTCACGTTTCAGCTCCAAGGGCCCGCGCCCGCAGATAAGGACTCCCCATGGCCACCACCCTCTATGGCATCAAAAACTGCGACACCATCAAGAAGGCCCGCAAGTGGCTGGATGAGGCTGGCATCGACTACCGCTTTCACGACCATCGCGCCGATGGGCTGGATCCTGCCGCGCTGGACAGCTGGCTGGCAACGCTTGGCTGGGAAGCGCTGCTCAACAGCCGAGGTACCACCTTCCGCGCCCTGCCAGATGAGGCCAAACAGGGGCTAGACACCGCCAAGGCCCGCGCCCTGCTGCTGGAACACCCGGCCATGATCAAACGCCCCTTGCTCGACAGGGACGGCGAACTGACCCTGGGTTTCAAGGCTGACCACTACCAATCTCTGCTCTCTCGTTAAACTTTTCTGTTAAGGAACACCGATGTCGGATGTCATCGCACTGGCCAAGGATCTGATCCGCCGCCCCTCAGTTACCCCGCTGGATGAAGGGTGCCAGACCCTGATGGCTGAGCGCCTCGCACGCCTCGGCTTTGTCATTGAGCCCATGGTGTTTGAAGACACCACCAACCTCTGGGCTCGCCGTGGCAGCGAAGGCCCCCTGTTCTGCTTCGCGGGGCACACCGACGTGGTGCCCGCCGGACCGCTGGACAAATGGCACACACCGCCGTTCGAGCCGACCATTCAGGATGGCGTGCTCTACGGGCGTGGCGCAGCTGACATGAAAGGGTCGCTCGCCGCCATGGTGGTGGCCACAGAGCGTTTCGTCGCAGCCAATCCGGATCACAAAGGGTCGATCGCGTTTCTCATCACCTCGGATGAAGAGGGGCCCTTCATCAACGGCACCACCCGGGTGATAGATACCCTGGAGGCGCGCCACGAGAAGATCCGCTGGTGCATCGTCGGCGAGCCCTCCTCCACTGCCGTGGTAGGCGATGTGGTGAAAAATGGCCGACGCGGCTCCATCACCGGCGATCTGCTGGTGCGCGGGGTGCAAGGCCACGTGGCCTATCCCCATCTGGCGGACAACCCCATTCACAAGGCGGCGCCGGCGCTGGCGGAACTCGCCGCTACCGTGTGGGATGAAGGCAACGCCTACTTCCCGCCCACCAGCTTCCAGATCGCCAACATTCAGGGGGGCACAGGCGCTTCCAACGTCATTCCCGGCGAGCTGCAAGTCCAGTTCAACTTCCGTTTCAGCACACAACTGACCGACATGGATATTCGCGAACGGGTCGAGGCACTGCTGGACAGGCACGGGCTGGATTACCAGCTTGACTGGACCCTCTCCGGCCAGCCCTTCCTGACCGATACCGGCGATCTGCTCGATGCAGCCGTCGCGGCCATCGAACAGGTGAACGGCCAGCAACCGGCCCTGCTCACCACGGGCGGCACCTCGGATGGGCGCTTCATCGCCCCCACTGGCGCCGAAGTGATCGAGCTCGGCCCTGTCAATGCCACCATCCACAAGGTGAACGAGTGCGTGAAGGCCGGGGATCTGGATCTGCTGGCCGACATGTACCAGGGCATACTGGATCGGTTGCTGGCATGACACCTCTTCAACGCGGGCTTGCGGGTATCCCGCTCAACAGCACACCAGATCGGGGATGGGCATGACACAGGATCAACTGCTGGGGCGAGACGAGCACCACCTCATTCTGGTGGGGCGCGGGCCCCATCGTCTGACCGCGGCCACGGCGGCGGCCTTCAACGACATGCAGGTGGCCGCCGCCCATGAGGGGCACAACCTGCAGGCGGCCTCCAGCTGGCGCGGGTTCGACCGTCAGCTCGCCATCTGGAATGGCAAGTGGCGTGGCGAGCGGCCCCTGCTGGATGCCAACAACCAGCCGCTGGATACCCTGCAACTGAGCGACACAGAACGGCTGCACGCCATCCTGCGCTGGAGTGCCCTGCCCGGTACCAGCCGTCACCACTGGGGGACGGATCTGGACATCTACGACCCAGACTGTCTGCCCGCCGACACCCGACTGGCGCTGGAGCCCTGGGAGTATGAGGAGGGCGGCTGGTTTGCCGATCTGGGCGACTGGCTGAGCGATCACATGAACGACTTCGGCTTCTTCCTGCCTTACGCCAAACCGGCGGGAGCCGGCAGTGGCGTCGCCTACGAACCCTGGCATATCAGCTTCGCACTGGAGTCCACCGAGCAACGGCTGGATCCGGATGCGCTGGTGCTTTGTCTGCAACAGGCGGATATTGAAGGTAAGTCGACCATACTGGCCCATCTTGACGAGATTTTGGCCCGTTATGTCACCCTCTGTCCCGATGAAAGGAAAAGATCATGAATCTGTGGTTATGGATAGGCCTGCCGCTGTTGTTCCTGCTCGGCATGTTTCTCAATGCCATCAAGGACATGAAGCGGCTTGAGAAACAGCTGCCCGACTACAAGGACAAGATCAGGGAAGTCAAAGACGACGAGGATGACTGACCGTCCTCTCAGCCCGCTAGGGGCGCCACTACGGCGCCCCTGCTACTTGTGGGAAACCTGGCTGGCAGGCCGCCCCCAAGCCAGGTCGATTTTGTGAACCGTTTCACATTAAGCCCCCCTTTACACCCCTCGCATCCAGCCTTTTTCGGTGCAAATTGCCCCGTCACACGCGCACCGAAAATGTAAAAAACTGCAAATTAATGCACAATTAAGCCACACAGCGCCCAACAAACTGCATATAATGTGCCTGATTTGCATTTTGACAGAAGGAGTTCGCCATTGGATGCCGTCACCATCAACAGTTTCTTTTTAATCGCGGCCTTGTTGGTGGGAGCCAGTGTCCTGTTAAGCACGCTCTCCTCTCGTCTCGGCATCCCCATTCTGGTGATATTTCTCGCGGTCGGCATGCTGGCTGGGGAAGATGGCCCGGGCGGCATTCATTTCGCTGACTACTCGGTCGCCTATCTGGTCGGCAACCTGGCGCTCGCCATCATCTTGCTTGATGGCGGCATGCGCACCCGGGTCTCCTCGTTTCGGGTGGCGCTCTGGCCGGCACTCTCGCTGGCGACCGCGGGGGTAGCCATCACCACGGGCCTGACCGGTTTCATCGCCGCCTGGTTGTTCGATCTCAGCCTGATGCAAGGTCTGCTGATCGGCGCCATCGTTGGCTCCACCGATGCGGCGGCCGTCTTCTCCCTGCTCGGTGGACGCAGCCTGAACGAGCGGGTCAGCGCCACCCTTGAGATAGAATCGGGCAGCAACGACCCCATGGCGGTGTTTCTCACCGTCACCCTGATTGAGATCCTCGCCACCCAGCAGCAAGGGCTGGACTGGAGCTTCCTGCTGTTGCAGCTCGGCAAGCAATTTGGGCTGGGCGCAGGCATAGGTCTTGGTGGCGGCTGGCTGCTTTGGCGCCTCATCAACAGCGCCAGGCTGGCCCCCGGCCTCTACCCGCTGCTCACCGTCAGCGGCGGTCTGCTGATCTTCGCCCTCACCACGGCGGTGGGGGGCAGCGGCATCCTCGCCATCTATCTCACCGGCCTCTTGCTCGGCAACCTCTCACTGCGCAGCCGCAGCACCACGCTGTCCGTACTGGATGGCCTGACCTGGCTCAGCCAGATCGGCATGTTTCTGGTGTTGGGGCTGCTCGCCTCGCCCCACAAACTGCTGCCCATCGCCCTGCCGGCGCTGGCGCTGGCCATGTGGATGATACTGTTCGCCCGCCCTGTCTCGGTCTGGATTGGCTTGCTGCCATTCAAGAACTTCGCCCCCCGCGAGCGCTGGTTTATCTCCTGGGTCGGATTGCGCGGCGCCGTGCCCATCATACTGGCGGTCTTCCCCATGATGGCGGGGCTGCCCAACGCCCAGCTCTACTTCAACGTGGCCTTCTTCGTGGTGCTGGTCTCCCTCATATTGCAGGGCAGCTCGCTGCCGCTGGCATCCAGGCTGGCTCGGGTAGAAGTACCGGCACCGCCGTCCCCCATCAACCGCTCCGGGCTCGAGATAGACCTGGACAGCCAATGGGAGACCTTCGTCTACCGCCTGAGCGCAGAGAAGTGGTGCATCGGCTCGCCCCTGCGGGATCTGCGCATGCCCAAGGGGACCCGCATCTGCTCCCTGTTCCGGGATCAGGAGCTGCTCCACCCCTCGGGCAGTACCTGCCTGCAATCTGATGACATCCTCTGCGTCATCGGCCACGAACGGGATCTGCCTGCCCTCGGCCAGTTGTTCAGCCAGGCGCCCGAGCAGGATCTGGGGCCGCGTTTCTTCGGCGACTTCCTGCTGGAAGCCGCCGCCAATCTGGTGGATCTGGCCCCCCTCTACGGGCTGGATGTGAGCGAGGTGGCGGATCAGACACTGGGCCATTTTATTGCCGACCAGTTGGGCGATAATCTGGTTGTCGGCGACCACTTTGAATGGCAGGGACTGATCTGGACCGTGGCCGAAATGGAAGAGGGTGAGCCCCGCAAGATAGGGGTGCGCTTTCAGGAAGAAGACCCGGTCTGACGCTGTTCGTCCGACCCGTTCCCAGCGAGAAGGGAGTTATCTATGCCTTACCAAACTCTGTTGTCTGGCCTGCAACCCCCTTCACCCCAGCTGGGATTGATAGAGGGATTCTTTGGCAAGGGCTGGAGCTGGGAAGCCCGCGCCCGCTACGCCCAGTGGCTGCCCCGCCACGGCTATGGCTTCTACATCTATGCCCCGAAAGAAGACGGCTATCTGCGCAAGCACTGGACCCAGCCCTGGCCTGCTGCCCAGCTCGAGGCCCTGCTTCAGCTGGCCCGTCAGTGCCGTGAAAACGGCCTCGCCTTTGGCATAGGCCTGAGCCCCATGGGCGCCCATCACGACTATGCCCGCAAGCGCCCGGCCCTGCTGGAGAAGGTGCGGCTCATCGACGAAGCGCTCAAGCCCGATATACTGGCGGTGCTGTTTGACGACATGAAGGGGGATACACCGGATCTCGCCCACTGGCAGCTCACCATGGCCCACGACATTGCGGCCCACACCAGCGCCAGCCGGTTGCTGTTCTGTCCCAGCTACTACTCGACGGATCCCGTGCTGGAGAAGGTGTTCGGCGCCATGCCACCCCACTATCTGACCGATCTGGGCCAGGGGCTGGATCGGCGCATCGACATCTTCTGGACCGGCCCCAAAGTCTGCTCCAGCGAGTACCCGGCCCCACACCTCAAGCAAGTGGCCGACTGGCTGCACCGCAAGCCTTTCCTATGGGACAACTACCCGGTCAACGATGGCAGCAAGGCCAGCAGCTTCCTGCACCTGCGCGCCTTCGAGAACCGCCCCGCCGAGCTGGCAGAACTGGTGGCAGGCCACGCAGTCAACCCCATGAAGCAGGCGGCACTCTCCGTGTTACCGCTGGCCACCCTGCCGATGAGCTACCGGCTCGGCAAGCAGTATGACCCCGACAAGGCGCTGCACGCCGCCCTCAACGCCACCTGTGGCCCGCAGATCTCGGCGATGATCGAGGCCGACCTGCCGCTGTTTCAGGATCTGGGGCTAGCGCAGCTCACCTCCGAGCAGATTGCCGCCCTCAAGGCGCGCTACCTGCCGTTTCGGGATCAAGCATGCGTCGACGAAATCGTGCGCTGGCTGGATGGGGAGTATGTGTTCGACCCCGACTGCCTGACCGATTAACCCGCCCCCACGGGGGCCCATTCCCATCCAGACTGGCATTGTCACAGGGGGACGGCATCCGGCTCACGGATGCACGCGTTTTACACCCGTCATTGCCAACAGGTTAAACGCCTCACTCATGCCCGGCCCGATCATGACGGGCTATTGTCATCCCTAGCCCGGTAAACGAGGATCCCCGGCTTGTTCTTCACATAGTCAAGAAAGGGCGAATCCACCACCTTCATATTCGTTGAAACTGACGAGGCATTGCGCAGAACGGGGCCTGACTCTTATACACAAATATTGTGAACTGATTGGCACTTTTCCCGATTTCCAGGATCTGATCTCCTATGTGACTCCCGAACATGGTAACGATCATGCTAACTTTTGCTCTTCATCGTGCGGCC
>NZ_JAACGC010000060.1:0-27268 GCF_029237385.1 Aeromonas sp. 1HA1 | reverse complement strand
ACGCAAAGCGAGCATCAGACGGAAGCAAAAGATTGCAGGAATGAGCAGTGAATACCTGGAAAAGGTACTCAATGCTGGCCTCAACAAATTGGGTGAATTTTAACAATATGTTCACGCTCTCGCCCTGTGGCAAACGCATTGCCGACCTCGACGTGGCCAAGGTGAGCACCAGGCAGGCGGTGGCCAGCTATGAGAAGAGTATCCAGACCGCTTTCAATGAGGTTGTGGGTATGATTGGATCTCATTGTGATTGCCAACAGCCTCTGCAGGTGCGCGTGCACTCTACAAAGCCGTCGGTGGTGGTTGGCAAGCCCCCGACAGGATCTCGATGGAGCAGTAGCTATCACCTCACAGCTTGCGTTATGGTATAGCCACAGGGCGAACCATTGGGTTCGCCCTGTTTGCGTTCAGCAAAAACATACAGATATGAAACCTTGATGACATAATGCGTCGTGCGGGTGTTGCTGCTGCCAGGTGCTAAATGGATGGGTACGTTGGCAAACAAGGTCAATGTGTGGGGAGGAGGGGCGGTTGTTAGTGTAAACACCATGGCACACTTGCCGTAAACCTCGAGGCGTGGATCGATATCATGACCCAAATTAGAGCTAACGTTCAGTTTGCTATTACTTTTACTTCAGTATTAATGGGGTCAAGGCTAAAATGGGCAACCTATGAATCCAGTTTGTAGGTTTAAGTGGGAAATCTCCTGCACGCTTTCATTCTGATAGATTAATGAACAGTCAGCAGGTCCGGCGCTTTGAACTGTGTTGTTTTGACTGTTCAAACTGGCCGGAAAGGCGCTAGAATCCAGACTTTGTCCTTGTTGTACGGTTTTATCTCGCGGCTGTTTCTGGTAAGACCGCCAGACTGGATTTTTTTAAAATCGAGACGTTGTCATCAGGGACGGTGGCAGACTTATCCTACGCTGGAGGGCATCATGGCCAACAGCACTCACAATCTGGTAAAAAGCAGCAAACTGGGGGCTGTAACTCAGGGGCGGTAGCTTATCGGCACTTCCTGATTAGCGTGAGATATCTGCCTGTCAGGTACACTCAATTTTTCCTCCATTCTTTTTCGTTAGCCGAAAAAATTAAATTTTTCTATTCATTTTCAAGAGTATACCCATGAAAATCCTTGTCACTGGTGGCGCTGGCTTTATCGGCTCGGCGGTTGTTCGTCATATCATTCAAGACACCAACGACTCAGTCATCAACCTCGATAAGCTCACTTATGCGGGCAATCTGGAATCCTTGGCCAGTGTAGCAAACAGTGGCCGTTATGCCTTTGAACAGGTGGATATCTGCAATCGTGCTGAGCTGGATCGGGTGTTTACCCTGCACCAACCTGATGCAGTCATGCACCTGGCAGCGGAGAGCCATGTTGACCGCTCCATCACCGGACCTGCCGATTTCATAGAGACCAATATCGTCGGCACCTATGTGTTGCTGGAAGCGGCTCGTGCCTACTGGAATGGGTTGGACGAGGTTCGCAAGGCGGCCTTTCGTTTTCATCATATCTCCACCGACGAGGTGTATGGCGACCTGCCCCATCCGGATGAAGTGGCTGCCGGTGAGGCGTTGCCGCTCTTCACCGAAACCACCCCCTACGCCCCCAGCAGTCCCTATTCTGCCTCCAAGGCCTCCAGCGACCATCTGGTGCGCGCCTGGCGCCGTACTTACGGCCTGCCGACCATCGTCACCAACTGCTCAAACAACTACGGCCCTTACCACTTCCCTGAGAAGCTGATCCCGCTGGTGATCCTCAATGCGCTGGATGGCAAGCCGCTGCCGGTCTATGGCAAGGGCGACCAGATCCGTGACTGGCTCTATGTGGAAGACCACGCCCGCGCGCTCTATAAGGTGGTGACCAGTGGCGTTATCGGTGAGACCTACAACATTGGCGGTCACAACGAGAAGCAGAACCTGGACGTGGTGCACACCGTGTGTGACCTGCTCGACGAGATGGTGCCGAAAGCGGGCTCTTACCGCGATCAAATCACCTATGTGGCAGATCGTCCCGGTCACGATCGCCGCTATGCCATCGATGCCAGCAAAATGAGTGCCGAGCTGGATTGGCAGCCGCAAGAGACCTTCGAATCCGGTATTCGCAAAACTGTGCAGTGGTATCTGGATAATCAACAGTGGGTCCATAACGTGAAAAGCGGGTCCTATCAATCCTGGATTGATCAGCAGTATGGGGAGAAAAAATAATGAAAGGAATTATTTTGGCTGGCGGTTCAGGCACTCGTCTTTACCCCATTACCATGGGGGTTTCTAAACAATTACTGCCTGTGTATGACAAGCCTATGATCTATTACCCGCTATCAGTATTGATGCTGGCCGGTATCAGGGAAATTTTGATTATTACCACACCGGAAGATAAGGCCAGCTTTCAGCGATTGTTGGGCGATGGTAGCCAGTTTGGTATTTCATTGACATATGAGGTACAGCCAAGCCCCGATGGACTGGCTCAGGCGTTCATCATCGGTGAAAAGTTTATTGGCCAAGAGTCTGTTTGCCTCATTTTGGGTGATAACTTGTTTTGGGGACAGGGTTTTTCACCTATGCTGTGTCAAGCTGCGCAAAGAACAGAAGGTGCCACTGTATTTGGTTATAAAGTGCAGGACCCAGAACGTTTCGGTATTGTTGAATTTGATGAAAAACAAAGTGTAATTTCTATTGAAGAGAAACCTGCTCAACCCAAGTCTCACTTTGCAGTAACTGGACTCTATTTTTATGATAACCAGGTAGTTGATATCGCTAAACAAGTGAAACCTTCAAAACGAGGTGAACTCGAAATTACAAGCATTAACCAGATATACCTTGAGCGAAATCAACTCAATGTTGAGTTGTTAGGTCGTGGCTTTGCTTGGCTTGATAGTGGAACTCATGAAAGTCTTCTTGAGGCGTCTAATTTTGTTGCGACAATAGAGGCAAGGCAGGGATTCAAAATTGCATGTCTTGAGGAAATTTCCTTACGCAATGGTTGGTTAAGTAGGAATGAAGTAATAAACATTGGAAGAAAAATGGCAAAAAACAGCTATGGAAAGTATCTCATTGAGTTAACTAGAGCTTGATTTATGGCGTATCTAAGTGAAGACGAGTTGCATTCTCTTGGGTTTAAATATCTTGGTAAGAATGTAAAGATTAGTGATAAAGCCTGTATTTACAACCCTGAAAAAATTACAGTAGATGATTACTCTAGAATTGATGATTTTTGTATTTTATCTGGGAATGTGAAAATTGGTAGGTTTTGCCATATTACTCCAATGTGTCTTATTGCTGGCGGTACGCCAGGTGTATATCTTGGCGACTTCTGTACACTTGCCTATGGAGTGAAAATTTTTTCTCAAAGTGATGACTATTCTGGTCTAAGCATGGTCAATTCACTAATTCCAAAGAAATATAAAAATGAAATTTTTTTGCCTGTCAAGATAGAAAAACAGGTAGTTATTGGTACAAATTCAGTAGTTTTCCCTGGCGTCACCATTGAAGAAGGATGTGCTATCGGTGCTATGAGCCTTTTATTGAAAAGCACCGCTTCATGGGGAATATATATAGGTAATCCAGCTTATCGTTTGAGAGAACGAGATAGAAATGTTGCTACACTTGAGTTAGATTTTTTAAAGGAAATTAACAATGATTATTCCATTTAATAAACCACCACTAACAGGTAATGAAGAGCAGTACGTTTTGCAAGCAGTAAAAAGTAATAAAATTTCGGGTGATGGTTTTTTTGGGAAAAAATGTCAATCTTGGTTTGAAGAAAATTTACCATGTGAAAAGGCATTGATGACACCGTCATGCACTGCTGCTCTTGAGATGGCAGCGATACTTATCGATATTCAACCTGGTGACGAAGTGATTATGCCAAGCTATACATTTGTTAGCACGGCAAATGCGTTTGTATTGAGAGGCGCAAAGATAGTCTTCGTTGATATTCGTCCTGACACCATGAATATTGATGAAAATCTAATTGAAGATGCTATCACCAATAGGACAAAAGCAATTGTTCCAGTTCATTATGCAGGGGTTGCATGTGAAATGGATAAAATTATGGAATTGGCTAAAAAATATAAGCTTTTTGTGGTGGAAGATGCTGCTCAAGGCATGATGTCTACTTACAAAGGAAAGGCATTAGGTACTATTGGCCACTTGGGAGCTTATAGTTTTCATGAAACAAAAAATTATACAAGTGGAGGCGAGGGTGGATTACTAATTATTAATAATTCCACTCTCATTAGACGTGCTGAGATTATTAGAGAAAAAGGCACTAACAGAAGTCTTTTCTTTCGCGGAATGGTAGATAAATATACTTGGGTTGATATCGGCAGTAGTTACTTACCCTCTGAATTGCAAGCAGCCTATCTATATGGACAACTTGAATCTGCTGAACTTATAAATATAAAAAGAAAGTCGGTATGGCAACATTATTATAATGCCTTAAAGAAAGATGAGTATGTGAATTTTATTGAGCTTCCTGTAATTCCAAGTGGAATTGAACATAATGCTCATATGTTTTATATAAAACTAAAAGACCTTGAGCAGCGCACACTTGTTATGCAAGCAATGTCAAATAGTGGTATCGCAACGGCATTCCATTATATACCATTACATAGCTCTCCTGCAGGGCAAAGTGTGGGTGTCTTTTCAGGTAAGGAACGATACACAACATTAGAGAGTGAGCGTCTCCTGCGTCTTCCAATATGGTATGGAATGAATGCGGAATTAGTTGAGTCTGTACTTAAAACATTATTGCCATTTATCAGGTGTAAGGCTTGAATAATAATATTATTAGGGCGGCACTTATTTTTAGTGCCCATTTGTCTAAAATGTTAATGGGTTTTTTTATATTAAAATTAACAGCTTTATATATTGGGCCTGAAGGCTTAGGTAAAATTGGTAATTTCATGAGCCTGTTAACCATATTAAGCCTGCTTGCTGGTGGGGGAGTATTAAATGGATTGATAAAGTATGTATCAGAGTATAAAAATCAAAAAAAGAAGATGATAAGGTTTATATCATCTGCGGCCAATTACTCATTGGTGACATCAGTATTTACTGCACTAGTATTGATTGTATTTTCTAAATCGATATCATTATTCATTTTTGGTTCGGAATTAAATGCGTGCTACATCATTCTTTTGGCTATTGCACAAATAGGTTTTGCGTATACGAACATCGTATTTGGTATTAGCAATGGCCTAGGATATAGTAACGTATATGCAAAGATACAAATTTTTAGTTGTGTAATATCACTACCCATATGTTGGTGGCTTATATCCACTTATAATACCGGCGGGGCAATAGTTTCGTTTGTAGTAAGCCTTCTTATCCCTGTCGTACCTGCAATTATTTATAGTTTTCGAAGTCGATATATAAAATATGTTTCAATTTCATTTTCACTTAATGGTGACCATAAAAAGTTATTTTCATTTACTATCATGTTAATAACTAGTGCAATAGCTTTTCCCATCGTTGAAATAATCATAAGACAGCATTTAGCTACTGTAAGTGATTATCATCAAGTCGGTATTTGGCAAGGTGCTACACGTATTTCTTCTGCATATACTGGATTGTTTTCAATTGTATTGTCATATTGGTTTATGCCATTAATCTCAGCTGAGAATAATTGGAATGTAATATTGCATAAAACAATATCTGTGATGTTTTATATTATGATATTATTTCTCCTGGGGGCAATGGTTTTCTATATATTTAGAGAGCAGTTTATTTCACTGTTATTATCTAGGGATTTTATTTCACTTTCTGAAATTATAATTTTTCAACTTATTGGTGACTTTTTTAAAATAGGTGCCTATGTTGTAGGATTTGTTGGTGTGGCAAAAGCCGCTACTCGTTTGTACATATCTGCAGAATTAATACAAAGTATCTTTTTTATTATTTTTTCATTTTTGTTGTCACATTATGTTCCTAATGCGAAAGGAATCATGATGGGGTATGCGGCTACATATTTTTTGTACTTTTTTATTTCAATCGCTGTATTCTATTTGTTTTATAGAATGAAAATTAAACTTCTATAAGTGATATCATATGTTAATTATTGCTAACACACTAGATTTTAATGGTGGAACTACATTTATATTAAGATATTGTCGAGAGAGTTATCGCCGAGGGAAAAGAATGGGCGTATTGGTGATGACTGGAAAGAATGCCTCACCACTTCCGCTGTATCATGAGATATGTAAGTATGCCGATGTCTATTACTTAGAAGAGTTTATGAGGTTTTCCGCATCACGAGCATTGTCTAACACCCCGTTGATTGGTTTTTTGCCAATAAATATAGAGAGTGTTAATAAAATTATCATAAAGCATAATAATTCAGTTCATGTGATGGGTGTCTTCGGGCTATTATTTATTAACAAGGTGGTTGGTAAAATAAGCTCGATGGTTAGAATTTCTGTTGGGATTTATCATCAAAATGAATTTATGTTTAATAGTAATTGGTATTTTACGAAGCTTGTACATAGAATTTTTAAAAAAATAAGTTCTAATGGGGTCGTTTTTTTTAATGAAGCAAATATTAACTCATATTCTATATTTTTCGATATAGATTATAGTTCCGCAACATTGGTTCCCATCGGTATTGAATTACCTTTGCAGCAAGGTGTTTGTTACGGAAGCTCATCAGGAAGGCAAATCGTTTCTATTGGTAACTTATATAACTTTAAAACATATAATCAACATATTATTACCATAATGCCAAGTCTTATAAAGTTAGACCCTGAATTCAGTTATGAAATTTATGGAGATGGACCATATGAAAAAGAATTACGAGAAATAGTAGAGAAGCTTGGTATAGTAGATAAAGTAAATTTTAATGGTAGGATTCCTTATTCTGAGTTTGCTACTGTATTGCACGGTGCCTTTATGTTTGTTGGCAGTGGTACAGCGCTTGTTGAAGCTGCTGCATTAGGAGTACCTGCGATGATTGGTATTGAATCAAGTAAGCAAGCAATAACTTACGGATTTCTCAATGAAATTAATGGTTATTCATATAATGAATTTGAAATCAATAGAACAACGTTCGAAATGCAAGATAAAATTCAGATAATATTAGATGATAGTGAGAGTTGGGAACGTGTTTCCAAATTTTGCCAAGATAAAGCGGCTGACTTTTCTATATCAAAAACATATGAGCTCATAGAAAAAAGAGAGTATTCTTTTCCGGTATTAATACCAGAAAAAATGAACGTTTTTATAAGGTGGCGTGTAATATTCTCTTTTTTATTGTGTATTTTTTTCCATGTGTGCAAGATTGATCGTAGTTTTTCAAATAGAAGGGATCAAGGAACAATAAGCTAAAATGAAAATCTCAAATAACAAAATATTTATTACTTGTATTTTTGTTTTTATAGTTTATTTTCTATTTAGTTTGGTTGTTTTCAAGTATTATGATGCTGGTGATCAGATAGCATACCGTTATTTTTATAGTGGTATGCGAGATTTATCTTTTAAAGATGGACTTGTTTTTTATAAAAACAGTTTGGACAGTTCTGAACCAGGGTACTTTTTGCTAGTATATATATTCTCGTCTTTTATAGAGAAGGATATATTACTTTCTTTTTTAAATGGCATTTTTATTTTTTTGTTATTTTATCATTTAATTAAATTACAAGTTTCCAATGTTGTATTGTTACTTTTAAGTTGTAATTATTATATTTTTGTTTTGCTATTTTCTGCGGAGCGATTAAAGCTATCTCTATTAATTCTATTGTTGGGGTGGTGCTTTTATGGAAAAGGTAGAAAAATAATTTATTTATCTGTTTTTACACATGTTCAAAGTGCCATTATTATTTTGCTACTTCAACTTGAGCGATTTGATGATTTTTTGCTCAAGCTAAATAGGGCTCGGCTTGGTTATGTAAATAAAAATATAATTGGATTATTTTCTTTATTAATTCTTGGTTGTGTATTTACATATTTCATGTGGGGACATATATACCATAAAATTACAACCTATTACACCCAGTGGTCTGGATTTGACTCTGTATTTAAGCCAATGGTATTTACGCTGCTAAGTATGGTTTATGCGAAAGAAAATAAATTTCAAGCATTTATCATCGGTAGCATCATGAGTACATTGTCCGTACTTTTAGGTGGTGAAAGGTTAGTTATTTTCTCATATTTCGCTTTCCTTTATTATGGTTTGCAATACAATAAAGGAATGAATTTTGGTGTTATTATCACATCCATTTATTTCACATTGAAAGGTATGTTATTTATATTCAATGTGATCAATACTGGTGATGGTTTTGTTTCATATACTGGCGGTTATTTTTAACCTATTAATCTAGGGTGTTGTTATGTTCTGTGGTAAAAAATTACTTATAACTGGCGGGACTGGCTCATTTGGTAATGCAGTCTTAAGGCGTTTTCTGGACACTGATATAGCCGAGATAAGGGTTTTCAGTCGCGATGAAAAAAAACAAGATGATATGAGGAAGATATTTAAGTCAGACAAATTAAAATTTTATCTAGGCGATGTCCGTGATTATCAAAGTGTGGCTAATGCTATGCGTGGTGTAGATTATGTTTATCATGCGGCAGCTTTAAAACAAGTACCATCTTGTGAATTCTATCCGTTAGAAGCGGTAAAGACCAATGTGCTTGGCACTGAGAATGTCTTAGAGGCAGCCATCATCCATGGTGTGAGGCGGATTGTGTGTTTAAGCACTGATAAAGCTGTCTATCCTATAAACGCAATGGGAATATCCAAAGCGATGATGGAAAAGGTTATCGTAGCTAAATCACGTAACGTTGATCCGGCCAAGACGGTGATCAGCACCACCCGTTATGGCAACGTGATGGCTTCCCGTGGGTCGGTGATCCCCTTGTTCTTGCGCCAAATCATCAGCGGTCAACCGCTGACCGTCACAGATCCAAATATGACTCGCTTTATGATGACATTAAATGATGCGGTTGATCTGGTATTGCATGCATTTGAGCATGGCACCAACGGTGATATCTTTGTGCAAAAAGCGCCGGCGGCTACTATCGATGTGCTGGTCAAAGCATTGCTGCAAATCACCAAAAAGCCTGATCATCGGGTCAATGTGATTGGCACCCGCCATGGCGAAAAACTCTATGAGGCCTTGTGTAGCCGTGAAGAGATGTTTGTGGCTGAAGATCAGGGCGGCTATTACCGTATTCCATCCGACAATCGCGATTTGAACTATTCCAAATATAACGAAGAAGGTGAAAAGGATTTGTCGATCGTTGAAGATTACAACTCCCACAACACCGAGCGTTTAGATGTGGCGGGTATGGTCAAATTGCTACATAAACTCGACTTTATTGGGGATATTGAGGCCGGCAGCCTGATCGTGCCAGAGGGGGTGTAAATGAATATTCTTGTCACCGGCGCCAACGGATTTATTGGCAAAAACCTGCGGATATTTTTAGCCGAACAAGGTTGTACGGATGTGACATGTTTTGAGCAAGACCATTCTTATACTAATTTAGCTGATATGGTTGCCAAAACCGAATTTGTATTTCATTTGGCTGGTGTGAACCGGCCTAAAGATGAAATTGAATTTTCAAAAGGCAATGCCGATTTAACCCAACGCCTGGTTTCTTTGTTAAGTGCGACTGGCCGCCATATTCCGCTGGTATTAACGTCATCCATTCAGGCTGATCGAGATAATGCTTATGGCAAAAGTAAGGCGGCGGCAGAGCAAATCGCGCTTGATTATATGCATCAAACGGGTAGCCCTGCGTATGTGTATCGTTTGGCCAATGTGTTTGGCAAATGGTGTCGCCCAAACTATAACTCGGCAGTAGCTACTTTCTGTCATAATACCGTGCATGATTTACCCATCACCATTCATGATGCCAATGCGCCTTTGGCGTTGGTCTATATCGATGATGTGTGCGCCAGCTTTATCAATTTGCTAAGTGGCGAACAAGCGGGTGATTATCAACAAGGCGGTTATAAAGAAATTGAGCCTGTCTATCACACAACTGTGGGAGCGGTGGTTGAGGCTTTGCAGAAATTTAAACAAAGCCGGATTAACTTGACCACTGAAGAGGTGGGTGCTGGGTTAATGCGCGCCCTTTATTCTACTTATTTAAGTTATTTTCCACCCAGTAACTTTGCCTATACTGTGCCGGGTTATACCGATCCACGTGGCAGCTTTGTTGAAATGTTAAAAACTCCATCAGCAGGGCAATTTTCTTTTTTCACTGCCCACCCTGGGGTGACCCGTGGCGGCCATTATCATCACACTAAAAATGAAAAATTTTTAGTGATTAAAGGCACTGCGAGCTACCGTTTTAAGCAGATAATTACCGGTGAAGAATATTCAATTACCGTTGATGCTGGTGAGTATAAAATAATTGAAACCGTACCCGGTTGGACGCACGATATCACTAATATAGGCGAAGACGAGTTGATCGTAATGCTGTGGGCAAACGAGGTTTTTGACCGTAGCAAGCCCGACACCATCGCCAGCCCATTAGCATGAGCCTGTTGACTATGAAAAATAAAATGAAAGTAATGACAGTAGTGGGCACGCGCCCAGAAATTATCCGCTTGTCACGAGTGCTAGTCGCGTTAGATGAACATTGCGAACATATTTTGGTACACACTGGCCAAAATTATGATTTTGAATTAAATCAAGTGTTTTTTGATGACCTTGGCGTGCGCAAGCCTGATTACTTTTTAAGTGCAGCGGGCAGCACTGGGGCTGAAACTATCGGCAATGTGATCATTGGTGTGGATAAGGTATTGGCAGAGGTGAACCCCGATGCCATGCTGGTACTTGGTGATACCAACAGTTGTATGGCGGTGATCCCGGCTAAGCGCCGTAAAATTCCCACCTTCCATATGGAAGCAGGTAACCGCTGCTTTGATATGCGGGTGCCGGAAGAGATTAACCGCCGCATTGTGGATCATACCGCGGACATTAATTTGACTTACAGCAGCATCGCTCGTGATTATTTGTTGGCGGAGGGAATTCCTGCTGATCGAGTCATTAAAACCGGCAGTCCGATGTTTGAAGTGCTCAACAACTATATGTCGCAGATTGACGGCTCCGATGTATTAAGCCGCTTGCAACTCGAAGCTGGCAAATTTTTTGTGATCAGCGCCCATCGTGAAGAGAACGTTGATTCACCAAAAAATCTGATAAAATTGGGCCAAATTTTGAATGGTTTGGCTGAAAAATATGGTTATCCAGTGATTGTTTCGACCCATCCGAGAACCCGTAAGCGTATTGAGGAGCAAGGGCTTGACTTTAACCCCTTGGTGCAGTTGTTAAAGCCATTAGGTTTTCACGACTATAACAAACTGCAGAAATCCGCCAAGGCAGTGCTCTCCGATAGTGGGACTATTAGTGAAGAGTCTTCTATCATGAACTTTCCTGCGCTAAATATCAGGGAAGCGCATGAGCGTCCGGAAGCGTTTGAAGAAGCCTCGGTCATGATGGTTGGGCTAGAGATTGAGCGGGTATTCCAAGCGTTGCAGGTTTTGGACTCACAACCTGCGGGTGATGATCGGTTATTGCGCCCCGTATATGACTACAGCATGCCAAATGTTTCCGAGAAGATCGTACGAATTGTGCACAGCTATCGGGATTATGTGATGCGTACTGTATGGAAACAGTATTAATGCTTAAACGTTTAGATTTGGTGATTATTAATCGAAGTTTCTGGCCGGTTTACCCTGTTATCGGTGAAGCGCTTATGCGCTTTGCCGAGCAACAATCACTCTCCAAAAATGTGGGAGTTATTTTGCAGGATCATGCTGGTATTAAAGAACATCTTACTCGTGAGAATCGTGGCTTGGGTATTAATTTTTACCCTTGCCATGCGTTTTCTGTTTCAGGTAGTAGCATTCTTCGTCGTGTAGCAGATACTGTTTATTTTATGTTGTGGGTCTTTGCTATTTTACTGCTTAAACGCCCGAAGAAGGTGTATGTTTCTACTGATCCTCCTGTATTGGTTCCTTTTATTGTAATGATTTATTGCAAACTTTTTCGTGCGCGATTTGTTTATCACTTACAGGATATACATCCTGAGGCAGCGAATGTGGTCATGCCTGTTCAGCCAATGTTGTTTCATCTGTTAAAGTCCATGGATTCACTTACAATGCGAACTGCAGATTCGCTGATCACTATTACTGATCAAATGGCTGAGCAAATAAAAAAACGATCCTCAACAAGAGTGCCGATTAAAATTCTTGTTAATCCATCGGTTTCTTTTGAACACGTTATTGCTCCCGATTTTAAAAAAGCTGGTTTTACTTTTTGTGGTAATGCGGGGCGTTTGCAACGTATACCTCTGATAATCCAAGCTATTGATCAGTATTGTCAAGCTGGCGGAACATTACCCTTCGTATTTGCTGGGGCTGGTGTATATGCAGATGCTCTGAAAAATCTTGCGGAAAAGTATGTCAATGTTACTTACAAGGGGTTGGTTTCTGCATCAGAAGCTGCACAGTTAAGTGCTGACTATGAATGGGCGCTGTTGCCCATTGAGGATGACGTAACTAAATTTGCATTTCCTAGCAAGTCTTCGTCTTATGTTCTTGCCGGTGCAAAGATTGTTGCTGTTTGTAGTTGTACTACCAGCGTTGCAGAATGGGTAACAACAAATGCTATCGGTGTCGTGATTGAACCTTGCGTTGACTTACTATGCCAATTTTTCTTCGCTATTGAACGTGATGAGTACAGCAATCTGCAGCTCGACATTGATCGAGAGACATTGAAAGAACGCTTGGGTTTTGATGTATTTGTGAACGATTTAACTGAATTGGTTGTGAGTGATAGAGGACTTGAACATGGCTAAGGTTTTACTTACCGGTGCGACAGGTTTCGTGGGTTCTTCTTTGCTTAAAACGCTTAAAGAAATTGAAAGTTTCCAGGTCGTTATGGCCATTCGAAAAACAAGAGTGGCTGTTGATAGCAGCACTTTTGTTGTCGGTGATATTGATGGCGCGACAGACTTTTCTACCGCACTTACGGATGTTGATGTCGTAATTCACTGCGCTGCTCGTGCTCACGTTATGTGTGATGATGTCGCAGACCCTTTGGATGAGTATCGCCGGGTCAATGTTGCAGGAACTTTGAATCTTGCACAGCAAGCAGCAAAATGTGGGGTTAAGCGCTTCATTTTTATCAGTTCTATTAAGGTCAATGGTGAGTCGACTACTAATCGTCCTATCTTTAGCGCATCCAGTCTACCTGCACCCTTGGACCCTTATGGTCAATCTAAAGCTGAAGCCGAGCAAGCTTTACTCGAATTGTCTCAAGAAACCAAGATGGAGGTTGTGATTATCCGCCCACCCCTGGTATATGGGCCTGCGGTTAAAGCAAATTTCGCCTCACTTTTTAATGTTGTCTCGAGAGGCATACCATTTCCATTCGCATGTATTTGTAATAATAAACGAAGCTTAGTCTCGGTTACGAATTTGGTTGATTTAATCGTTACTTGCATTGATCATCCTAAAGCAGCAAACCAAGTTTTTTTGGTTTCAGATGATCATGATCTTTCAACATCAGAGATGGTTCGTGAAATGGCGACAGCACTAGAAAAACCAACGTGGCAAATACCGGTGCCTCTTTGGTGCTATACGTTGGCAGGTAAGCTTTTTAGCAAGTCTGACATAGTTGATAGATTGACAGGGTCATTGCAGGTTGATATCACCCATACGAAAGAAACCTTAGGTTGGACCCCAAAAGAAACATTGCAGGAGGGGTTTAAAAAAACCGCTGTTGCATTTATTAAATCAAAAAGTAGTAGGTAGTCATGATTCGTTTATTGGATTTTCTCGCAGCATTGTTCGGCCTATTGTTGTTATGGCCAGTATTACTCGTAGTTACCCTGATCGGCTTGTTTGATACGGGTTCGCCTATTTTTGTACAAGAGCGGGTTGGACGTCACAAAAAACCATTCAAGCTGATTAAATTTCGCACAATGTCGGTTGATACCCAGTCGGTGGCGAGTCACTTGGCAAGCACCAGTTCTATCACCAAGCTGGGGGCATTTTTACGCAAAACCAAAATCGATGAACTGCCACAGCTGATTAATGTACTTAAGGGGGAAATGAGTCTTGTAGGACCTCGGCCTAATCTTTTTAATCAGGAAGAACTGATAAAAGAGCGTGATGCTTTGGGAGTTTATGGGGTGTTACCTGGGATTACCGGCTTGGCACAGGTACAAAATATCGATATGTCGACCCCTGCGTTGCTTGCCAAAACAGATCGGCAGATGATCGATTCCCTCACCTTAGCTAGCTATTTCCGTTATATCATCATGACGGCAACCGGCAGCGGTGCTGGCGATGCGGTTGGATCGAAATAGTATTGCGCAGAGTTACTTCACCTTATCTTCCTTACCGTTATTAACGAGATGGTGCCATTATGTTGACCTCTTTCTTGGCTATCCCCCGTGTTTATAAACGGGGGATTAGTGTCTGTGCTGATCTGCTATTGCTAACTTTGGCATTCTGGGGCGGTTATTGGGTGCGCCTTGATGCCAATATTCCATTGCAGAGTGTGCTGCACTGGCAAATGCTGGCGTTGTTACTGCCGATCACCATCGTAATCTTTATGCGGTTAGGGCTGTATCGTGCGGTATTACGCTATGTCGGTTTCAAGGTGCTGTGGACGGTGTCACTTGGCGTTCTATTTTCCTCCATGTCTTTGGTCATGCTGGCGTTTTTTATGGGGGTTTCACTTCCTCGTACGGTATCTGTGATATATTTTTCTTTCGCAGTCTTGTTGATTGGTAGTGTTCGGTTATTTTTCAGGGCGTTAGTAAGTCGCGGTAAGCTGCAACGGGTCGCGGTATTAATATATGGTGCCGGGTCTTCGGGACGACAATTACAGTTGGCATTGAATCAAGGGCAGGAATATTTTCCGGTTGCGTTTGTTGACGATGATCCTGTTCTAGCCAAAGCTGTTATCCAAGGGGTAAATGTCTATAGCCCTGATATGATCGAGGAGTTGATTGCGCGTTTTGATATTAAGAAGATTTTGCTAGCGATACCGAGTGCGTCTCGGGGTGCCAGACAAGCCGTGATCAATAGGCTAGAACAGTGTCCATGTGAAGTCCTTTCTATTCCTGGCATGGCAGACCTTGTCGAGGGTCATGCTCATATAGATGAGCTTAAAGAGGTTAGTATTGAGGATCTGTTGGGGCGTGACTCCGTTGCCCCAATTCCAGAGCTTATAAACGCGAATATATCCGGAAAACGCGTAATGGTGACGGGGGCGGGGGGGTCTATTGGTTCTGAGTTGTGTCGCCAAATCATTCGGTGCAGACCATCGCAACTGGTACTATTTGAGCTCTCTGAATATGGCTTGTATGCCATAGATAAAGAACTAAATGAAATAAATCTGCATGAACATTTACAGGTAGAAATTGTGCCTTTGCTCGGTTCAGTTCAGCGCCAGCATCGTTTACAAGCGGTGATGAGTACCTTCCAGATCCAGACTGTTTATCATGCTGCGGCCTATAAACATGTTCCACTGGTCGAGTACAACGTGGTTGAAGGTGTACGTAATAATGTTTTTGGCACACTGTACTGCGCGCAAGCTGCCATTAGAGCCAAGGTTGAAACTTTTGTCTTGATTTCGACGGATAAGGCGGTGCGACCGACCAACACCATGGGTACTACCAAGCGATTGGCTGAATTGGTATTGCAAGCCTTGGCTGCTGCTCAAAGCCAAACTCGTTTTTGTATGGTGCGTTTTGGTAATGTATTGGGATCTTCTGGCTCAGTGGTGCCACTGTTTCGCAAGCAAATCCGCGATGGTGGCCCATTGACTGTTACTCATCCCGATATCATTCGTTATTTCATGACTATCCCTGAGGCATCGCAGTTGGTTATCCAAGCAGGTGCGATGGGGCTGGGGGGAGATGTGTTTGTCTTGGATATGGGTGAGCCGGTCAAGATTATAGATTTAGCTTACCGGATGATCAGATTGAGCGGCCTCAAGCTCAAGAGCGATATCTATCCTGGTGGTGATATTGAAGTTAAAATCACCGGCTTGCGTCCGGGTGAGAAACTGTTTGAGGAGTTACTGATTGGTGAACAGGTTGAGGGGACCGCCCATCCTCGAATTATGAAAGCCTCTGAGCTGATGTTGCCATGGCCGCAATTGCGGACTTTTTTGGCCGAGCTTGATAGTGCTTGTTTCCGTTTTGATCATGAGCAGATCCGTAGCCTGCTGTTGAGCATGCCTACTGGTTTTAACCCAACTGATGGGATCTGTGATCTGGTGTGGCAGGCAAAAAACACATTGCCGAATATGCCGCATTTTACCGCCGTCGATGACATTGATTTTCTTAATTCAGAAAGTCATCAGCCTGTTCATTCGTAGTCCCGCATTGATCAGACTATCTGTTGTTGGTAATCAACAGTAACAGGATTTTCCGAGGGGGGGGTCTCGGTTCTGCGATATATGATCTGTGATATCCAAGATACTATTATCAACCTCGATAACTTTACGTATGCCAGTAATATGGCATCGCATGTTGCATGCATCGCGATAGCGTGCGTTATACGTTTGAGCAAGTGGATATCTACAACCGCGCCGATCTGCATTGGCAGCCGCAAGAGACCTTCGAATCCGGTATTCGCAAAAACAGTACAGTGGTACTTGGATAACCAGCAGTGGGTCAACAACGTCAAGAGCTGTGCTTACCAATCCAGGCTCGAGCAGAACGATGGGGAAAGTGCTTGATGCATATTCTGCTGTTTGGAAAAAACGGCCAGGTAGGCTGGGAATTGCAGCGTGCATTGGCACCGCTGGGCCGTGTCACCGCCGTTGATTTTGACTCCACCGATTATTGTGGTGATTTCAGCAATCCGGCGGGGGTGGCCGAAACGGTACGTCTGGTCAAACCGGATGTGATTGTCAATGCAGCTGCTCATACGGCGGTTGATAAGGCGGAGAGCGAGCGGGCGTTTGCCGAGTTGCTCAACGCCACCAGTGTGGCGGCGATTGCCAAAGAAGCGGAAGTATTGGGTGCCTGGTTGGTGCATTACTCCACCGACTATGTGTTCGATGGCAGCGGTGAGCGCCCCTGGGTGGAAACCGATGCAACCGCCCCGCTCAATGTCTACGGCGAAACCAAGCTGGCAGGTGAACAGGGTGCAGCCCTCTGCTCTCGTCACCTGATCTTCCGCACCAGTTGGGTCTACGCCGCCCGTGGCGCCAACTTTGCCAAGACCATGCTGCGCTTTGGCAAAGAGCGTAGCGAGATGTCAGTTATCAATGACCAGTTTGGTGCTCCTACCGGGGCCGAGTTGCTGGCCGATTGCACCGCTCATGCGATCCGCGTGGCGCAGAGCAAACCCGAGGTCGCCGGGCTGTACCATTTGATCGCCTCCGGTACCACCACCTGGTTTGACTTTGCCCAACTGGTGTTTGCCAAAGCCAGAGAGGCCGGGGTTGAACTGGCGGTTACGCAACTCAATGCGGTGCCGACCAGCGCCTTCCCGACCCTGGCCAAACGCCCCCATAACTCCCGCCTTGATACCGGCAAGTTCCAGCGCACCTTCGATCTGATGCTGCCTGACTGGACGGTCGGTGTGGAGCGGATGTTGACCGAGCTCCTGGGCAAGTAAATCACTGGCCAGGGATGTATTGAACGCATCCCTGGCTGGCAGGGATAAAACAGAAAAGTGTGGCCTCAAGCCACCCTTTTCTTTTGCTGTTTAAAAATAAGAAACAAGCATTATGACCAAACGTAAGGATATTATCCTAGCTGGCGACTCGAGCACCTGATGCTGGCTGGCATTCGGGATATTTTGATCATCATCACGCCGTAAGATTCCCCCCGCTTTGAACAGTTGCTGGGTGATGGCAACCAGTGGGGCCTGAACTTGCAATACAAGGTACAGCCGAGCCTGGACGGAATGGCACAAGCCTTTATCTTGGGTGAAGAGTTCATCGGTTCAGACCCCTGTGCGCTGGTGCTGGACGACAATATCTTTTATGGCCACGACCTGCAGAAACAGCTGGAAGCGGCGGCAGCCAAAGAGAACGGCGCCACCGTATTTGCATACCACGTGCACGATCCTGAGCGTTATGGGATGGTGGAGTTTGACAGTCAGGGAACCGCTATCTTTCTGGAAGAGAAACCTAAGGTGCCCAAGAGCAATTATGTGGTCACAGGCCTCTATTTTTATGACAACAGTGTGGTGAATATTGCTAAGAGTCTTCAGCCATCGACGCGCGGTGAACTGGAAATTACGGATGTTAGCAATCACTACCTTGAATGAGGTAGATTGACTGTAGCCATGATGGGACGTGGCTATGCGTGGCTTGATACCGGGACTCATAAAAGATTGATTGAAGCGAGTAACTTTATTCAGACTATCGAAAAGCGCCAAGGACTGAAGATCGCATGCCCTGAAGAGATTTCCTATCGAAAGGGTTTATTAATACCGTTCAGATGCGAACTCTTGCCATGCCGATGCTGAAAAATGCATATGGTCAATATTTGTTACGATTGCTAGCCTCGTAACCGGCATTAATGGAATGGTCTAATGGTAATCCCCCTTGAAAATGGGGAGATTACCATGTTGCCTTTCCCGATGTGTATGTGTGAGAGATGAGGGTCTGCCAATTGGCTGGGTTAACTGTAGAATGGCCAGATAGCTGCCTATTTTTCTTTTTTACATGGTGTTATTGATGCAATATCGTTCAACATCGTTGGCGGGGGTGATGATACTCACGCCCACTACCTTTTCTGATCATCGTGGCCAATTTCGCGAGTGTTTTCGTAAAGCCGAGTTCGAGCGGCACTGTGGTCATTATCCACTGGTACAAGACAATCTGAGTCGTTCGGTTGGTGGGACCTTGCGCGGCCTGCATTACCAGCGTAGCCGACCACAGGGCAAGTTGGTGCAGGTAATAAGCGGGATCATTTTTGATGTAGCGGTCGATATTCGTCCGGGGTCATCCACCTATGGTCAATGGATGGGTTGTATTTTAGATGCAGACCGTGGCGAACTTATCTGGATTCCCCCCGGTTTTGCTCACGGTTTTTATGTGATAAGTGACAGTGCGGATGTTTTTTATAAGTGCAGCGATTATTATCAGGCGAGTGATGAAGCTTGTATTCGGTGGGATAGCCCCAAGTTGGCGATAAATTGGCCATTATCTGAGCAGTTTCCATTATCTTTGTCTCATAAAGATCGACTAGCGCCCTGCTTTGCAGGTCTACCTTAGTTGGTGGACCTTGTCGTGAGATAATTATTAACCTTGGTAATCAAGAGAGAACAGATGAACGAAAAAACTCCGATTATTCCCAACCAGTGGGTGCAAGGCCCTGCATCAGACGAGATTGATCTGCGTGAGTTGGTGCTGGTGCTGTGGCGTCAGAAAATATTGATCCTACTAGTCACTTGCGTGTTTGCCATTGCCGGGGTGAGTTATGCGTTATGGGCTCCTCAAATCTGGGTCAGTCAGGCCGAGATTAGGCAGCCTACCCTCAAGGAAGTGGAGTCGCTCGAGCTCAATATTAACCAGTTGATAAATACCCAAGTGCCAGCAGAGGCCTTTGCGGCCTTTGACAAAAAGACGCTGTACAATGATTTTGTTAATAGCTTTAACAGTTTCAATAACAAACACCAGTTTTTAGCTGAAAAAGGCTATCTCGATGCCGAGGTGGTTCAGGCTGAGGCAACGGATGAGCGCGGCAAGCGGCTACTACTTAGAAAGATGAGCGAAGGAATAAGCGCCAGGGTACTGGACAAGCAGAGTGAGAATGTCACTCTCTCCTTCGCTGCTCATACGGCAGCCGAAGCCAAACTGCGCCTGGAGCAATACATAGCCTTTATCCAGCAGCAAGAGTCTGCGGCCAAGAGCAAGGAACTCGACACCATCTGGCAGAACCGCATCAAGACGTTGCAGACCCAGTTTGAGAGTGCCAGAGCCGACACCCTCAAGCGGTTACAAGATGACATATTGCGTACCGAGTACGGCCTGCGTATTACGCAGGCTGCGGGGATCGACGCACCGGTGCAGAATCTACAGGACCAGGGCAGTCTGGCAATCGACCTCGGTGCCCGCGCCTTGGCTGAGAAATTAAACATCCTTAAGGAAATCAAGAACCCAGAATTCATGAATCCGGGTATTGGCGACCTGCGCATGCAACTGAACAGCCTCAAAGACATCAAGCTTGAGGCACTGCCGTTCCAGTCCTTCGCTTACCTGGCCTCGCCGAGTGAACCCCTGAGCCGCGACAAGCCCAAACGTCCTCTGATTGTGGTGTTGGCCACCCTGCTCGGTGGCATGTTGGGGGTTGCTATTGTGCTGGTACGGCATGCTTTCCGCCGGCCAGAACAGGCATAATGTTGACCAAGTAAATAACAGGGGGCTTTGCCCCCTTTCTTTTTTTTGGGTGTTGGTGACAGTGTTCAAGAGCATGGAAACCTGAAAGCAAAGGGTCAGGGCTGATGAGGATGACAACAAGGATCTTTGGTATGGTCAGCGTGCTTTATTGGCTGCTGGCCATGCATTTCTTCATGCACAACCCCGGTGGGGCTGGGCTCTATTTGCCATTCAATGCCTGGGGCTGGATCTTCGCCAGCCTCGCCATTGGCCTGGGGTTGTGGCAGGTGACGCTGCAACAGCGGCTGGTGTTCTCGCCATTGCAGGTCTGGTTATGGCTCGGTGGAGGCTTGCTGTTGCTGCCGATGGCCTATCCCGGCTTCGAGCTCAAGGACTATGCCATTCCCCGGCTGCTGGGGCTGTTTGCCGGTCTGCTGTTTCTGTTTTGTCTGTACCAATGGCAGCTGGCTCGTCAGGCCCGTGACAAGCTGCTCTATCTGTTGTTGGGGGCTGTGGCCATCGAGGCGCTGCTGGGCTTGGTGCAGTACTACCTGCTGACCCCGGGCAACTGGCTCGGTTATGACACTCGGGTTAATCGCCCCTATGGCATCTTTCAGCAACCCAATGTGATGGCGACCTTTATGGCGACCGGACTTGCTCTTGCCATCTGGTTGGAGCTACGCGGTAACGCCAATCTCTGGCTACGCGTGTTGCGCTATGGGGTGATCCTGGCGGCCAGCCTGTTGTTGGTGGTGTTGCAATCCCGGGTGGGGCAACTGGGTGGCCTGCTGGCCCTGATCCTGCTCGTACCGCAGTTGCGTCATCAGCATCAACTGGCCCGTATGCTTGGCCTGGTTGCGCTCGGCATTGTGCTGGGGCTGGTGTCACAATACGGCATCAGTGGCGTCAAGCGCGGGCTTGAGGTGTATCAATCCGGTGGCATGCGCTCCGTCTACTGGCCCTATGCCGCCAGGTTGATTGCGCAATCCCCCTTGGCTGGCTGGGGCTACGGCAGCTTTGAGACCACCTTCCTGCATCACTACATGGCCGACAAGGCGCTGAACCCGGCCATGGTGCAGATTGAATATAACCTCGATCACCCCCACAACGAGTTTCTCTACTGGGCGGTGGAAGGTGGGCTGGCCCCCATGATTGGCATGGTGCTGATGGTGGGCGCCCTGCTATGGCGGCTGAGTCGGGCCGGTTGGGTCAAGGGGGCGGCGCTGCTGGCGCTGGTGATCCCCATACTGCTGCACACCCAGACCGAGTATCCGCTCTATCATGCCATTGCCCTGTGGTGGGCCCTGCTGCTGCTGATCCATGTGCTGGATGCGGAGGTGGAGGAGGGGCTGCAAGCCTCGGACCGTGCCAGCTGGCGCGAGTATGTCTATCGCCCCTGGCTGTTGCTGCGTTTCGTGGCCATCACCATTCCTCTGCTGGTCGTGCCCTTCATGCTCACCGCCATTCATACTGCCTGGGTGGTGACCAAGTATGAGCGTGGTGGCTACAAGGAGCCGACCCTGTTGCTCGACATCGTCAATCCCATGGCCTGGTTGACCCGGGTGGAGTTTGACGTGAACTCGGTGCGACTCATGGTGGGCTTGCAGGCCGATAACAAGGGGGAGCTTGAAGCCTATCTCGACTGGGGACAGGCCTTTGTGCGTCACACGCCCAGAGCCAATATTTACGCGAACATGGTGATCGCGCTCGGCGCGCTGGGGCGCCAAGAGGAGGCGCAGGCACTGCGCGCGCAGGCCCTGATGCTCTATCCGGGTGATCCCTTGCTAACCGGCTCGACCGCCACATCCGTGGCCACGGCGCTGGAGCGCAAGCCCTCCTCCTGATGTTGGGGGGCGGTGCAACGCGGGGCGGCCAGGTTGGGTGATGTTTCATCAACCGCCTCACCGCTTCGCAAAAATGGTTGCCTCTGCTGGACGGCCCGGGCGTCATGGCTAAGATAGTGGCCTCAACATCTTGTTTTAGAAAGGGAGTATGAAATGGAGTTAGTGCTAGGCCCATTGGAAGCCCGAGTGATCGGTGCTCTGATCGAGAAAGAGATCTGCACGCCGGATCAATACCCCCTCTCCCTCAATGCCCTGGTCAATGCCTGCAACCAGAAGAGCAACCGCGAGCCGGTCCTGGAGCTCTGTGAGCTGGATATCCGCGCCGTGGTGGATGAGCTGATCCGCAAGCGTCTGGTGGTCAACACCGCCGGTTTCAATGCCCGGGTGCCCCGTTACCAGCATCGCTTCTGCAATACCGAGTTCGGCACCCTCAAATTCAGCGCGCAGGAGCTCGGTATCGTCTGCGAGCTGCTGCTGCGCGGCCCGCAGACACCCGGTGAGTTGCGCTCTCGCACCAACCGCCTGTGCAGCTTCGATGATGTCACTCAGGTGGATGCGGCGCTGGCTGCCCTGATTGAGCAGGGGCCCTATGTGGTCAAGTTGCCCCGCGAACCGGGCAAGCGTGAATCTCGCTATGCCCACCTGTTCAGTGGCGAGGTGGATCTGCAGGCGCTGGCCGAGGCATCCCCTGCCAGCAGCTATGCCTCCCCGGCGGTGGACAGATTGAGCGCGCTGGAGGCGGAGGTCGAAACCCTCAAGGCCCAGTTACAGGCGCTGGAAGCCCGTCTGGCGCAGCTGGAAGGCTGACACGTCGGCACGTTTCCCCCTAAAGAGGCGCTGAGGCGCCTTTTTTATTGCCATTTCGCCGAGGTTTCCGCCTCTTGCCATCCCTTGGCGCTCAGCCCTGAGCGCTGCGTTCTATGAGCCAGTCGGCTTTTTTTGAGTTATTTCACGGTTAAGGGTCGAGCCGCCGCCGCTTTCCCGTTAAAATTCCGCTTTTGCACCTGCCCGTGAGTCTTGATGTCTGCGTTCACCCTCTCTTCCGATTGTTATGCCCTGCTCAGTGAGCTGCAGTTGCAGCGCACCGCCAGTACCCGCTATTTGCAAGAACAACTGCAAGCACAGCAGCCGATCGGGCGGGCTTTGACCGACAAGCTGAGCCAGTTGCAGTTGCAGGGGCTGGTGCGGCTGCGCGGGGAGCAGCAGTGGAGTCTGACGGCAGAGGGAACCCTGGCGCTGATCCTGGCGGTGCGCTCGGGAGCCTGCCCCATGCCGAACTGGGCACGGGTGCCCTCGGTGACCGGTCAGGAGATGGCCCAGGCGCTGGTACGCGAGCTCTGCCTTGGGGAGGCGGGTCAGGTGCCGACCTACTACCTCGCGGCCGATCTGCTGAGCCTGCTCGACGTGCCCGAGGCCCATCGCCTGCTGCCGGGCTCCAGCCCGCAATGGCAGCAACTGATGCTGATGCACTTCTCCCTGCAAACCTTGCTCGATGCTGAACCGGGCGAGCAGTGGCCGCTGACATCGGTCGCCTGCGCTTGTGCCCCCGAGCTGACCCGCGTGAGTGAAGGGTTCGCATCGGAGTGGCAATGGCTCTGTGGCGACCTTGCCGGTGAGGTAACCACTCACTGGCCCGCCTTGCAGCAGTTGGCGGAGCAGGGGGCAGAACAACCCCTTGCCGAGCGGCTGCTCGGTGCTCTGGGGCAGTGGCAGGCGCAAGGCGATCAGGGCCAATGGCCACTGATGTTCGGCGGCCTGCTCTGGCTCGGCTGGTTGCAACAAGCCGACCCCGTGATTGCCAGCGAGCAGCGTAAAAAATGGCAGCGCAGCCTGGGCAACCAGTTTCCGCTGCTGGCGGATCTGCTGGGCCAGTGGGCCGGCGATCGCCACGGCCAGGCGGTCGGTCTGTTCGATACCCTGCAACTGCCGCTGGAGGAGCTGCACTGGGGGTACCTCTGGCTCGATCTCTGCGCCCTTGCCCGGCACGGTGAGCAGAGCCCCCAGGTTGCCATCCTGCACAAGTGGGATCTCTCCCACGTGCTGGAGGCCGATCCCCATCACAGGCTGATGGCCTTCTGTCAGGATCTGCTGCGGCTCTTGCTGGGGCTGGGGGCGCAGCGTGCACCGCTGCAACAGCTGCGTGCCGCTAACGGGGAGGAAGAGACAGACGAACAGGACGGGGAGGACAAGACACCCGCCTCGGCCAGCTGGCTCAACTGGTTGCAGGGGTTGGGACGCTCCAGCGGCGTGCGCAAGGCGCAGGAGCGGCTGGTGTGGCTGCTGCATGCCGAAGGGCCCGAGCTGGAGTGCAAGATCCAGAAGCAGAGCACCAAGGGGGAGTGGACCGCTGGCCGCCGGGTCGATCCTGCGCTGCTCTCCACCCAGTATGCCGCCCTGCTCGACGAAGAGGACTGGGCGCTGGTGCGCACCCTGCCCAGGGTCATGGGCCACTTGCCGCGAGATGCCTGGGTGCCGCTGGCCAATCATCCGCGTCTGTTCAATGCCAAGGGACAAAAGCTGCAATTGGCCATCAGTGCCCCCCTGCTGCAGATTGTCACCCTCGAGCAGGGCATGGGCGCCGTGCTGAGCCCGGCCGCGGCCGCGCGCGGGGCCCATATACTGCCGCTAGCGCAGGACTTGTGGCAGCTTATCCTCACCCCCCAGGCGCTGCTCGATCGGCTGCCCGCGCTGGAATCCATCCCCCCCTTGTCGAAAGAGGGCGTAGGTGAGCTGCAACGTACCCTGGATGCCATCCCGGATCTGCCTTGGCACAGCCAGGTGGCTGGCCTGACAGGCAATGCCGAACTGGCTCCCTGGCCCGGTGTTCCCTCGGTCCAGCTGGATTGGCAGGATGGCCAGCTGGCGGTCAGGCTGGTGACCCGTCAGGGCGAATTGCCGCCACTGCCCCTTGGCAAGGGGGAGGCCATAGTACGGCAGGGGATCAAGGATTATCACTACTGGCAGCGGGACCTTGCCGCCGAGAAGGGGCAGGCCCAGCAGCTGCGCCATTCGTTGCCCATAGGGCTGCCCGGCAGTGAGTGGCTACTTCAGGGGGAGCAGGCGCTGGCACTGGTCAACGCCCTGCCCGAGCTGGTGGATGCTGGTGTGGTCATTCACTGGCATCAGGACAGCGCCCGCCTCAAGAGTCTGGATGAAGCGGCCCTGAGCCTGCGCATCGAGCGGCGCCAGGACTGGTTCCAGGTGGAGGGGGCGCTGGCCCTTGATGAGCACCAGATCCTCGACCTGCGTCTCATCCTGCGCCAGATGACGCCGGGTCAGCGCACCGTCCAGCTCGACGAGAAGACCAGCCTGATGCTGAGCGACAAGCTGGTGGAGCGGCTCACCATGCTGGGCGCCATGCTGGATGAAGAGCAACGCATCAACAACAAGCTGGCCTATCCGCTCACCCGCTTGCTCTCCGTCATCACCACTGAGGGGGATGACGCCTGGCACTCCCTGCAACAGGAGTGGTTGCAGGAGGTGGAGTGTCCGGCCGAACTGTTGACCCCGCTGCGGGATTATCAGAAGGATGGGGTTCGCTGGCTGGCGACCCTGGCTCATCATGGCTTTGGCGCCTGTCTGGCCGATGACATGGGTCTGGGCAAGACCCTGCAGGCGCTCATCGTGCTGCGCATGCGTCAGCACCTGGGGCCGGCGCTGGTGGTGGTGCCAAAGTCAGTGGTCACCAACTGGCAGGAAGAGGTGGTGCGCTTCGCCCCCGAACTCGAGGTGGTGGTGTTCGAAAACCCCTCCGAGCGAGAAGGGGTGATCCGCGATGCCAAGGCCGGCCAGATTATCCTGATCAACTACGGCATGCTCGGCAGCCTGGCGGAGGCGCTCAAGTCCCGCCGCTGGTCGAGTATGGTGCTGGATGAGGCGCAGCAGATCAAGAATGCCGGCACCCAGCGCGCCAAGCTGCTGTTCCAGCTCGAAGGGGATTTTCGCCTTGCCCTCTCCGGCACGCCCATCGAGAACCACCTTGGGGAGCTGTGGAGCCTGTTTACCTTTATCAACCCGGGTCTGCTCGGCAGCCTGGGCGAGTTCAAGCGCCGCTTCGGCAAGGCGGTGAAGGATCCCCAGCACATGGCGCTGCTGCGGGCGGTGATCAGCCCCTTCATCCTGCGCCGTCTCAAGCAGCAGGTGCTGACCGAGTTGCCGGACAAGACCGAGATCATTCATCACATCAGCCTCTCTCCCGAGGAACGCCAGCTGTATGAGGCAACCCGGCGCGAGGTGGTGCAGCAGGTGCAAAGTGCCGATGGCCGCGCCCTGATGCACGTGCTGAGCGGCCTGACCCGGCTGCGCCGGCTCTGCTGCTCCCCCGAGCTGGTGATGCCCGAGTGGTCCCAGACCAGCAGCAAGCTGGACGAGGCGATGGCCTTGCTGGACGAAGCGATCGGCAACGGGCATCGGGTGTTGGTGTTCAGCCAGTTCGTCGATCTGCTGAGCCTGCTGCGCGGGCGCATTGAACAGAAGAAATGGGATTACTGCTATCTGGATGGCGGCTGCTCCGCCAAGTCCCGCCAGGAGTCCATCCTGCGTTTCCGGCACGAGCCGGTGCCGCTGTTCCTCATCAGCCTCAAGGCGGGGGGCACCGGCCTCAACCTGACCCAGGCCGATACCGTGCTGCACCTGGATCCCTGGTGGAACCCGGCGGTAGAAGATCAGGCGAGCGATCGAGCCCACCGCATGGGGCAGACCCAGCCGGTCACTGTCTATCGGCTGGTGTGCGAGCAGACGGTGGAGGAGAAGATCGTCGCCCTGCACGACGAGAAGCGGGCGCTGGCCGATGGCCTGCTCAGCGGCCAGTCCGAAGTGCGCGGGCTGGATGTGGAGAGCCTGCGCGCCCTGCTGATGGGCTGATCAGGCTGACGCCGTGTACAAGGGGGATCGCCAGCAGGCGATCCCCCCTTCGTTTATGGCTGTGCCTGTGCAGGCGTTCCCGTCAAAGAGGCCAGGCCAGCGGCGGCGATGAATCGGTATCTGGTAAGCGCCCCTGAATCAGCACCTGTTTTTACTGAGATCACCTCGGCACACTGAAACCCATCGTATCTACGTTGGGATTTCCGCTATGACCACTCAAGAACGCGTTGATTTTTGGCAGCGCCAGATC